>CALFYU010000757.1 GCA_937952455.1 uncultured Planctomycetaceae bacterium | reverse complement strand
CTGCGGGCGCGGCGTTGAGTGTGGGCACGAGACGGGGGCGATCATTGCCGGTGCGCTCGTCGGGTTTACGCTGATACTGTTTTTCGCGCCGCACGTTTCTACCCTGACCGGCGCCCGCGCCGTGGCGATGATGACCGCCGCTGTCGGCATCGGCGGTTCGATGACGTACGGTCAAACCGTGGGATTGACGCACGATGGACCGCTGATCGGCAATTGGGAGGCGCTGCGCTGGGGCCTGTTAGGACTATTCATCAAAGGGGGCATCTGGATCGCTTTCGCCGCCACATTTTTTGGTATGGGCCTGGGGGGCAAGCGTTATCGCTGCTGGGAAATCGGCCTGTTGATGATGGCGATGATCGGACTGATGTTTCTGGGCATTTGGTTATTGAACACGCCGTTCAATCCCGCCGAGAAGCAATTGCCGAAAATCTACTTTTTCGATGCTTGGTGCTGCGAATCGGAACGGGAAAGCGCGCCTCGCGGTTATGGGCCCTTGGGGCCGCGTATTGCACTGTGGCGCGGGTTGCTGCTCGCCTGGTTGGGGTTGGCGGCCTATGTCACCTTTGTCCGCGGCGACAAACTGGCCCGCAACCTGGCGCTCATCGGCTTTGTCGCGGGCGGCTTGGGATTCTCCGGCGGCCAATGCGTCCAGGCTTATCACGCTTGGAACGTCGAAGAATTCAACACCGAGTTTTGGAATTCGATGCACGTCAATTGGTGGAACATGATGGAGACATCGTTTGGGTTGATCTTCGGTACAATTCTCGCCGGCGGGGTCTGGCTGAATCGCCGCTTGATCCCCCCGCCCGCCGAACCGGACGTCGTGACCATCTCGCCGCCTTGGGAAATTACGCTCTGCGTGGTTCATGTGATTCTACTCGTCGCTGCGGAGTTCTGGCCGCTGCCGGAGCCGATTTTCGGGTACAGCCAACTTTACGTCCGCTTTGGCCTGTTGCTGGCGACAATTCCACTGATCGGCATTGTCGGCGGTCGTTTCTGGCCTTACCTGCTGACGCTGCCGGTCCTCACGATTCCGATCGCGGGCAAAACGCTCAACGCATTGGCCTATGCGAAGGTCCCCACGATTTCGGTCGGTCTCGGCTCACTCGTGCTGATGGCTATTCCGTTGGGTGTCGCGACGATCGCAGCCGCGTTTCTGATTTCCGCGCAATACGGCCGCCAATCGGTCAGGGCCATGGCAGCCTGGGGACTGTTGGTGACCTCCTGGCTGTTCTATGGTCTCAACTGCGCGTTTTTCCATTTTGGCTGGCCGTGGCCCTATCTCCTCAAATGGCCACCGCAATTCGGCGCCATGATTGATTTCGTTAGCACCCGCAAGGAATGGGACGGCCGCACGCACAGCGGACTAATCTTTGCGTTCTTCGTCTGTTGTTTGACCGTGACAGCCGTGTGGGGCCTGCTATCCGCCTGGCGGCAACGGCGAAGTGCAGAGACGTAATCGCTGCAAAAACAGTAGCCACGGATCAACACGGATAGAACACGGATTCGATGACGTTCAATACCCATCCCAAACCCACCGCTGGCGGTTGTGCGCGGCGTGCAATGTGTCAAGAAATCGTGCGGAGCCCCAAAGAGGGCGAAGTCGATTCTCACGCTCAGAACGCGGAGGCACGCAGCGCGGCCTCGGCCGTGAGACCACCCGCGCGCCGCTACGAAAACTTCGCCGCCATCGGCATGCGGCGGCCGCTGCCGAAGGCGCGTTGCGAGAGCTTGATCCCCGGCGGCATTTGTCGGCGTTTGAATTCGTTGCGATCGAGCCGATTGGCTACCCAGCGGACCGTCTCCGGCGGAAACTCCGCACTCAGGCTCGCCACCGAGCGTTCGCGTTCGATTAAGCCTTCGAGAATCGCATCGAGCAGGGGATATTCCGGCAGCACGTCCTGGTCGAATTGGTCGGGGGCCAATTCGGCGCTCGGCGCTTTGGTGATGATGTTTTCGGGGATCACCTCACGGCCTTCGACAACGTCGTTGATGTACCGCGACACGCCGTACACGTCGCGTTTGAAGACGTCGCACAACACGGCGAAACCACCCGCCATGTCGCCGTACAACGTGCAATAGCCGACTGCCAATTCGCTTTTGTTGCCGGTCGCCAACGGCAGCCAGCCGTAACGGTTGCTGCGGATCATGACCATCGCGCCCCGAATCCGCGCTTGCAGGTTCTGATCGGCCAGCCCGCCCGGTTCCGATGTGAGGTCGTGCCCCACAATCGCCGATCCTTCATACGCGCGGTGCACGTCGTCGATCGGGATGACTTCGGAGTTGATGCCCAGCACCTCAGCCAATCGCCGGGCATCGGCCACACTGTGCTCGCTGCTGTACCGGCTGGGCATCAACAGGCCATGCACGTTTTTCGCGCCCAGCGCTGCGGCCGCAATGTAGGCCGCCAAGGCGCTATCAATGCCACCCGACAGCCCCAACACGCATTCCCGGAACCCGCATTTCCAGGCATAGTCCCGCAGACCGAGCACCAGGGCCTTGAGCAAACGCGCTTCACGGGGCGTCTCGACGGGAGCGAGTGCGGCGGGAAGCTGTCCGGCGTCGAGCAGCATGGCGTCCGTATCAAATCCTGCCAACTGCGCCACGATCTCGCCGGCGGCGTTCATCACGAAACTGTTGCCGTCGAAGACCAGATCGTCGTTTCCGCCGACCTGATTGACGAACAAAAACGGCCGCCCGTGTCGCTGGACGTGATCGTGGACCAATTGCAGACGGCGACCCGGCTTGTCGATTTCAAACGGGCTGGCCGACAGGTTAATAAACAGCTCCGCCCCGGCCTCGGCCAAGGTGGCAATCGGGTCCTGTTGATGGGCCGCTTCGTGCTTATAGGTCGGTTCCGCGGCGTGCCACCAGGCGTCCTCGCAAATATGCACGCCCAGTTTCACTCCGCCAAATTCAATCGGCGCAGTTTGCCGGGCATGGAAGAAATACCGCCGCTCGTCGAAGACGTCATAGTTCGGCAGTAACGTCTTGTGCACCGTGGCGGCAATTTGTCCGCCATGAATCAGACTCACCGCGTTGGCGATCCGCCCCGCCGGCACACCCCGCGTGTCGGGATGTCCCACGAGCACGCCCAGCGTTGGGTCGAGTTCCGCCGCAAGTTCTTCGACGCGACGGACACACGCGGCCGCAAAGCCCTCGCGGAGCATTAGGTCCTTGGGAGGATACCCGGAGATGATCAGCTCCGATGTCACCAGCAAATCGGCCCCGCTGGCCACCGCCGTCGCCGCTGCCTGTTTCACGAGCGCCGCATTTCCCGCCAGATCGCCGACGGTGGGATTGAGTTGTGCAATCGCAATTTTCATTGCCGGTCGTATCACTACGGGGAGAAGGAGTTGCCAGATTGCCTGCCATTGCGAGTATAATCGCCGTTGTCGCATGGCGACAGGGAACCTTGGCAGCGCTATTCCAGGGAAGATGTTGATGAACGAGGAGCGACGAAAACGTTGGAGCGGTTGGTATTGGTGGCCATTTCTACTGCCGTTGATGTATGCGCTGTCGGTCGGGCCCGTGGTCAAGATTTACGTCGAGTTGGATACAGCCGGCTATGATATCGCGTGGACAGTGCCTTACTTGGAGGACATCTATTTTCCGTCGAACTGGGCGTGCGAGAAGAGCGAGTCGGTTTCTGGATTCTTCTATTGGTACATGGAACAGGTGTGGCGGATCGTATAGGAGCCCCTTCTGCAGCCATTCGCCGGGGTCCGAGACTGGCTTGTCCAGTGGTGCTTTGGCCCGCACGTGCCCGTTGCCGCAAGCCGCCCATAACATCATCGCCGGAGCGATTCTCCATTGTGCTCAGGCCCACCGGGGCGTAGGATCGAAATTCTGAAATCCAGACTCAGGAGCCCGCTATGCATTCAATTCTTCGCCCGCTCTTATCCGCCGTCTTGATCCT
>CALFYU010000756.1 GCA_937952455.1 uncultured Planctomycetaceae bacterium | reverse complement strand
ACTCGACGTCATCGCCGTCGGGGCCCATCCCGACGATGTCGAAATCGCCTGCGGAGGGACGCTGGCGAGTTTGGTTCAACAGGGTTATCGTGTCGGCATCATCGACCTGACTGACGGCGAACCCACTCCCCGCAGTCCCGGTCCGCACGTTCGTTTGGCCGAAGCCAAAGAGGCAGCCGAGATTTTGGGCGTGCACGTGCGGGAAACGTTGGATCTGCCGAATCGCAAACTTTTCGACAGTTTCGAGGCCCGCGTGGCGCTCGCGAAAGTGTTCCGGCGATACCGGCCGCGAGTCGTGATGGGTTTGGGCGGCAAGACGCCGCTGGCCTCACCCGATCATTGGCAGGCGATGCAGATCACCGACGCAGCCGTGTTTTACTCGCGGCTGACAAAGTGGGACGCCGATTTTGACCATTTGCCGGTGCACTCGATATCAAAGCAATTGTGGTTTCCCCTAGGGTTATCCACGTTACAGTTTCCCGAAAGTTCCGGTCATTTTGTAGTGGATATTAGTGCGACATTCGAGCTAAAATTGGAGGCGATCCGCGCCTATCGCACGCAGTTTCCTCCTGAAAAGCAGCGCGTGTTCCGATGGGTTGAGAGCCAAAACCGTTATTTCGGCGCCGGCGCGGGCTTTGAAGCAGGCGAAATGTTCATGTGTACGACTACCTTGGGCGTACGGGACTTGTTAAAAACGTTGCTGCCGGATGTTTAGAACCAGTGTCAAAACCCCGTTGCGCCTGTTCGTGAAACTGTCATTCAAGTGTGGGCGTGACGCTTCAGAGGGTTTTGAAGCCAGTTGTAGGAATCGATCCGGCAAACACCGTGAGACGGAGAACCGCCGGGCGGCGATGCAGAATTGATCGGACATTCCAGCCCGGTTACGATTGGCTCCCAAGGGGGGTCGAACGAATCGTCGCCACGTTCTCGAAAAGGTGTGGCGACCGGTTGTCGGAAATAGATATCGGGCGGAAAGGAAAGTTGGGTCGTGGCAAAACGTTTCCGCTGGGGTGCCAAAAGCATCACCAACAAACGGGATAACAACGAAGATCGGTATTTGATCGATCCCGATGGGCGATATTTCCTCGTTGCCGACGGTATGGGGGGGCAAGCGGCCGGTGAGCGGGCGAGCGAAATGGCCTCGGAAATCGTTCCCCAGGAGTTGGAAAAGCGGCTCAAATTCCAAGACGAGGCTCCCGAACGGGTCGAGTCGGCGATCAAAGAAGCGATCAGCCATGCCAACGCCGATATCATGACGCTGGCGGCGATCGACATGAACTCCCTCAATATGGGCACCACGATCGTGCTCGCCGTTGCCGTCGGAGACTCCCTGTACATCGCGGGAGTCGGCGACAGCCGCATCTACCGTCTGGCCGACGGCAAGCTCGCACAATTAACGAAAGACCACTCGCTCACGCAGGCACTGGTCGACGCCGGCACGATTTCCGAAGAGGATGCTAAGACACACCGCTTCAAAAACGTCCTCCATCGCTACTTGGGGTCCAAGGAGGGCAACAACGGCGCCGACGTCAAAAAGCTGCCGCTCGTGCCGGGGCATCGCTACATGCTCTGCAGTGACGGTGTGAACGAAGGCGTAGAAGACGCCCAGATGGCGGAAATCCTCAAGCGCTGCGAAGACCCACAGCAAGCCGCCGACGAACTGGTCAAGGCGTCACAAGAGGGAGGCGCCAACGACAACATCACCTGCGTGGTGGTCGATGTCACCTAACGCCGCCAGCTAATTTTTGGGGGCCACTGGCACACGTTGTCAACAGACCGCTTTCCGAGACGCTCGCGTTCATCGTCTCTTCACACGGCCGCTGTGCACAATTGCATCCGGTGGCGGCACGCGGTAAAGTCGAAGGAAACATCACCGAATCTCCTTCCACTGCAGCGTCGCTTTGCCTCTCACCGACGCTGGTCTCTTCAGCAATAAGCCCATGAGTTAAAGGATACAGAGACCATGAAAGCACTCTTGACGAGTAGCGCCGCACTGTTGATTCTCGGCCTGGCCGCTTTCTATTCGGCAACGGGTGCCCCACGACCGTCTGCGAGCGGCATCGCTCCTGAGCTAGAAGTCACGGTCGAGGACAAGAACCCCTGGACCGACCTGCAGCTCAATAACGAACGTAAGAATTTTCAATTCGCGATCGTCACCGACCGGACCGGCGGTCATCGCCCGGGCGTGTTCCGCAAGGCGGTCGACAAATTAAACCTATTGCAGCCAGAATTCGTGGTCTCCGTCGGCGACTTGATCGAGGGAGGCACGGAAGATCCGGGGCGCTGGGCACTGGAGTGGTCCGAGTTTCAAGGCATGGTTCAGCAATTGGACATGCCGTTTTTCTACGTTCCCGGCAACCACGACATCAGCAACATGCCGATGTTCGACGAATGGCATCGCAAGTTCGGGCGGTCCTACTACAGCTTCCGCTATCACGACGTCCTCTTTTTGTGCCTCAACAGCGAAGACCCGCCGGACAAAGGGTCGTTTCATTTCAGTGAGAAGCAGCGGGATTGGGCAAAGCAGGTGCTCGCGGAAAACAAAGACGCGCGGTGGACGATCGTGCTGCTGCACAAACCCACCTGGACCTACGCCGAGGCCGATCTGCAGGGCAGCGGCTGGAGCGCCATTGAGGACGCCTTGGACGACCGCTCCTATACGGTCTTCGCCGGGCACAAACACAATTATGCCAAAACGGTCCGCCGCGGCCGCGAATACTACATGCTGGCCACGACCGGCGGCGGGTCGAATCTCAGCGGAAAACAAGAGGGACGATTCGACCACGTGGTGTGGGTGACGATGAAAGACGACGGCCCGGTCGTCTCGAACCTGATGCTGGACGGCATCGAAGACAAAGACGTCCGCACAGTCCCGGATGTCCGCAACGGAAAATAACCGTCGCCGCCATACCGGTCTTTCCCCCTCAACCCCGGCTCCGCCGGGGGGAGTAACCGCCGCAAAGCATTCCCGACTGGCCATCATGACAGACCACATTTCGAGACTTCTTGACGGACAGACCGCCCTCATTACCGGTGCCGGACGTGGACTGGGGCGCGCATTCGCCGAACAACTGGCGTCGCTGGGATGTGCGGTGGGCATTCATGGCATGCGTGAACACGGGCCGGCGGAATACGGAGAAGGAACCACGCTCACCGACACAGCCGCCGCGGTCGGGGAAACGCACGGCGTCCGCTCCCTCTCGGTGCTCGGCGACCTGACGAAAGAAACCGACGTTGCCGCCGTCGTGCGGCGGGTGACCGAAGAGTTGGGACCGATTGATATTCTTGTCCACAACGCCGGTGGAGATATTGCCGCTGCCGGGGGCAAGCCGAATCCCAATGACGCCGTCGAAATCAAGGAAGCCGACGTGCGGGCGGTCATCGATCGCAACCTGCTGTCGACCATCCTAATCAATCAATACGTGTCGCGGCTCATGATCCCCCGCAAGAGCGGCCGAATCGTGAATATCAGTTCCATTGCCGCCTTTCGCGGGTCGGATCAAGGGGCAATCTATGCGACCGCCAAGGCGGCACAAGTGGAGTATACCCGCTGCCTGGCTGTGCAGTTGCGGCCGCACAACATCACCGTCAACAGCATCGCCCCGGGGGACACGCGAACAGGACGATTCTTGGGTACGCGGGAAGTGGACGAACAGCGGCTGGTCACCGAGGGAACACTGGAGCGAATCGCTCAGGTCGACGAAGTCGCCCGCGTGGTGCAATTCTTCGCCGGTCCACTGGGGGCGTTCGTCTCCGGCCAGGTCCTCCGCGTCGACGGCGGGACGCAATGCTGGCCCGCCTAACGCCGCACTGGCGTGTGTCGTGAGCGGATCTCCCGACCCCACACCCGTAACCACCGCCCTCAGCCCCCGGCTCCGCCGGGGGGTCGCACGGCCGAACACCGCCGCCGTGTCAACCCGCCGCCGCCTCGCGCTTATTCGCCCAATTCATCAGGAACAACAGCACCGGGCTGGCCACATAAATCGAGCTATATGTTCCGACGATCACCCCCACCACGAGACAGAAGGCGAACCCGTGAATTCCTTCGCCGCCGAAGAGGTACAGAATGATCACCACGATCAACGTCGTCAACGACGTGAGCAGCGTCCGTGACAGCGTCTGATTCAAACTGGTGTTGATCATCCCCGCATCGAGCGACGGGTTCTTGCCGCGGACTTCGCGGATGCGGTCGAACACCACGATCGTATCGTTGAGTGAATATCCCACGATTGTCAGCAGGGCTGCGATCATCGGCAGGTTGATCTTGAAGTCCTCAAAGCCCAATAGTCCCGGCGCCACGCCATTGAGGTAGGAGGCCAAGGCGACCAATCCGACCACGCACAATACGTCGTGCACCAGCGCTGCCACGGCGGCGAAGCCGAACGTAATGCGCTGGAACCGGATCCAAATGTAGGCGATGATGGCGACCAAGCTGGCTACGATGGCATACAGCGCATCAAGTTTCGCCTCGGCGGCCACCCGGCCCTCGAATCGCTGTACCCCTGTGAAAGCCGGGTTCTCCGCCATTTCCGCCTGCATTTTCTTCAGCGCGGATTCCAATTCGGCCGGCGAAATGGCACTGTCGGCGATCAATTCGATCTTTTCAAATTTCTTGACTTCGTTTTCGCCACCTTGCGGCTCGTAGCCTTCAACTTCGTTGTATTCAAACAAGGAAGCCTCGTCCGTGAACTTGGGTTGACCCTGTTCATCGACGATCTGCGCACTCAACTCGCGGGTGATCGTGTCGAACGTCACCCCGTCAAAGGATGCGTCGTCACCGCTGAACGACAACACGACCGCATGCGCCGACGGGCCGGTGTTGTCCTTTTCCGTCGAGTCTTGATCGCCCCCGGCTTCGGTGGTCTCTTGGTCGCCATCGTTGCCATTAGCCTCCGTCAGCGTTTTGATCTCTCCGAACTCCATCGTTCGGCGCGTTAGCTGGTTTGGAAACGTCTCGTTAATCGCCTCCTCGACGACTTCTTCACCCACGTCAGGCAAGTTCGTGGCCGTCGTACGCAATTTGTACGCGTAGCCCTCGTCCGCTCCGTCCACGCCCGGCAGTGACTCCAGCGCAATGCCGCTGTTGAACTTCCTATTGAATGTCTCCCGCAGCTTGTCAGTTGTTTCTTGATAGCCATGCTTTTCCTTGAACCGGAAACTGACCATCGTGCCGCCGCTGAAGTCGATGTCGTAGTTATCCTCGCCCCGCGTGATGAACGCCGCCATGCCGACAACGATCAAAATCAACGACGCGGCCGCGGCGATCACTTTCTTGTTGAGGAAATTCCAGTGCGTGGCCCCCACCAACTGACGCATCTTCAAGTCGGTCATCCACCGCTTACGTTCCATAATGTCGAAGAACAGCCGCCCAACGTACAGCGCCGAAAACATGCTCATCACGATGCCGATGAACAACGTCACCGCAAACCCCTTTACCTGGTCGGTGCCGATGAAATACAGAATCACGGCGGTGATCAAGGTCGTCACGTTGGCGTCGACAATCGTCGTGAAGGCGCGGGAAAAACCGTTGTGAATCGCCATCCGCAGACTGGAACCGCGGGCCAACTCTTCACGAATCCGCTCAAAGATCAGCACGTTGGCGTCCACGGCCATGCCGATGGTCAACACCAGCCCCGCCAATCCGGGCAGCGTGAACGATGCCTTAATAAAGGCCATCGTCCCGACGATTAGCACCATGTTGATCATCAGGCTTACGTCGGCGATCACACCCGCGTAGCGGCCATAGAACAACAACATGAACAGGACCACCGCGCCCATCGCCAGCAGCAAGGCCATTTTTCCCTGTTGAATCGTCGCTTCGCCGAGCAACGCGCCGATCGTGTACTCTTGGATCGGAGCCTTCTCCAGCGGAACAGGCAACGCCCCCGCATTGAGCACGTTGACCAGATTCTGCACTTCGTCCTGCGTGAAGTTTCCTTGAATGATGCCCCGTGCGCCGATTTCCTGATTGACCGCCGGCGCCGATTGCACCATGTCGTCCAACAGGATCGCCAACTGGTAGCGGAAGCCGTCTTCCAAGGGACTGTAGGTCCGCGTCAACCGCCGGAACAAACGCGCCCCGTCGGAATTAAACAGAAATCCGACCGCCGGGCTCCCGTTTTCATCCAGCTCGGGCGACGCGCTGCGAAGATATTGCCCCGTGACGTGCTTGCTCTCGTCGGTATCCACGACGATCAACAACTCCTCAACTCCCTTCGGCTCGCCTTCGATCTGGCGTGTAACCACGTTGGGATCGTTGGAAAACGACAGATCGGGTTGTCCGTCGGGAAGCGGCTTGATCGGATGCCAGCGGGCCTCGACTTCCCCCTTGCGGTTGCGAACAATCGCCGACGGCGAACTGAGAGCTTTGTCGATGATCGTCTGGTGTTTGCGCGGCGTGGCCACGATGGCGAATTCCAGGCTGCCCAGCTTGGTCATCTTGTACTTGTAGTCGTCGACCGTCTGTTTGTCGGCCCCGGGAATGATGACCTCCACCCGATCGGCCCCCACCTGCCGCACCACGACGACCTTGGTGCCGTCGGGGTTGATCCGTTTGATGATCGCGCCGACCATCTTGCTCATCAGATCGCGGTTGATCGGCGCATCGCTTTTCTTCGCGGCTTCGCGGTCCAGGGCATAAACCAGGTTCGAACCCCCAGCGAGGTCAATACCCAGCTTTAGCGCGTCCCACGGGCTGTTCCCCAGATACATCTGGTAGATAAACGGGCTACACGCCAGGGTCAACGCACACAGGATCCAGCCGATTTTGCCCGCCAGATCGCGCAGCTTCAGTCCCCGGGCGATCAACTGCCCCAAGATCACGGGAACGCCGAAGCACAAAAACAATACGAGGACAATCTTCATCAGCTGCATGAAAGCGCTGTCGCCGGGATCGGCGGAGGTGCTGTCGGCAGCGGCCAAAAGTCGATACATGAATTAACGTCCCGGAACTTGATCCGTGATTCCAACGGGGTCATTAAACTGGCGGCGGCGCAACAAGACCGCCGGCCGCCCTGCTTACGGCGATTTACTCTTCTCTGCTTCGGTTTCAGCCGTGATCACCTGTTGGATGCTCGAACGGCGAAATCGAATCCGCGTATTGTCGTCGACCTTGATGGTCACTTCGTCACTATCGGGCGCGATGGCGGCAATCGTGCCGATGATCCCGCCGATTGTCACCACCTTGTCGTTCTTCTTCAGCGCATCGAGCAACGACTGCCGTTTGGCCTGCTCGCGTCGTTGCGGGCGAATCATCATGAAGTAAAACAACACCCCCACGGCCAGCAGCGGCAGCCACCAATACGGATTCTGCTGCCCGTCTGCCGGCGCATCTTTGGCCTTATCCTGCGCAAACAATGCGACCGTGGTTATCCAATAGATCATCTTTGACGATTGCTCTATGCCAGAGTGAAATCTTACTTAAGTGTGCCACTGGCTTTGCCAGTGGCACTTCCGAGATTTGCGTTATTAGGAAAGCACTGGCCAAGCCAGTGGAACCCGTATTTTTGTGATTGGTAATGGAACGAGGTCACATTCTTGCCGCCGCATCTCCACCCCACGCGATTGACGGCATCGGCATGTGGTCACCTGAACAGTTGACCGTGCGGCCGGGTGGTACGATTCGCAAACTCAACCCGTTTTAACGCTTAGAACGCCCGGTTTTAGAGTCTTTTCACCGGAAAAGCAACGCTGCGGAGCGCGGACGCTTCCGGCAATTCCCTAAAACGTGTCGTTCGGCCCGGTCAACGGAAAATTGGGGCGGCATCTTAGATTGATTGGCCCCAAGCGGCAAGGTGAACCTCCCGGAACTCCGCTGCCCGGTTTTCCAGAATCGCCCCCCTCAAATCCCGCAATAGCGACTGATAGAAGGCGATGTTGTGCCAAGATAACAGGATTGGCCCCAACATCTCGCCGGCGATGAACAGATGCCGCAGGTACGCCCGGCTGTACCGCGTACAGACGGGGCATTGGCATGCGGGATCGAGCGGCTGCGGATCGCGCTGATGCTTCAAATTCCGCATTTTGACCGGGCCAACGCTGGTAAACGCCATCGCATTCCGCCCGTTGCGGGTCGGCATCACACAGTCGAACAGATCCACCCCGCGGAGCACCGCTTCGACCAGATCCCGCGGCGTGCCGACCCCCATCAGGTATCGCGGCCGATCCGCCGACAGCAGCGGCACGGTCCCGTCGAGCGTGTCATGATCCGTTTCAAACCGAAGGGGACCCCAAAAAGGACGATTTCCAAGTCC
>CALFYU010000755.1 GCA_937952455.1 uncultured Planctomycetaceae bacterium | reverse complement strand
AACGCGGAACGATCATTACGCAAACGTTGCGATCTCCCCCATGAAACCCGTGCACATCATCACCCGGCTGATTCTTGGCGGCGCGCAGGAAAACACGCTGCTGTCAGTCGAGGGGCAGCAGCATGATTGGGGCGACGATGTGACGCTGATCACCGGACCGGCGCTCGGGCCGGAGGGGAGTTTGCTTGAGCGGGCGGAGCAACGGGAATTGAACGTGCGGATTGTTCCCGAATTGCGGCGTGAAATTCATCCGCCGCGTGACTGGCGAAGTTATCGCGCTTTGGTGCGACTGCTGACTGAGATCCAGCCGGAGATTGTGCATACGCACAGTTCCAAAGCGGGAATTGTCGGCCGGGCGGCGGCGACGAAATTGAAGATCCCGGTCGTGCATACGATTCATGGCTCGCCGTTTCACGAATTTCAAAGCGCGGCGGCGTATCAGATCTATCGCGGTTGTGAGAAATGGGCGGCGCGGCGTTGTGCGCGGTTGATCAGCGTGTGCGACGCGATGACCGATCAATACGTTGCCGCCGGCATTGCGCCGCGCTCGATGTTTCAAACGGTCTACAGCGGGATGGACGTGGAGCCGTTTCTGAATCCTCCGGTCCCGCGCGGAGAGGTACGGGGCGAGTTGGGTTTTGCTGAGGACGACATCGTCGTCGGCAAAATTGCCCGGTTATTTCACCTCAAGGGGCATGAATACATTATCGAGGCGGCGAAAGAAGTTGTTCGGCAGAATCCCCGCGTGCGGTTTCTGTTCGTCGGTGACGGCATTCTGCAACAACCGTTGCAACAGCAGATTGCTGAGGCGAGTCTCAGAGAGCATTTCGTATTCACCGGACTGGTCTCCCCGGCGCGGATTCCAGAACTGATCGGGGCGATGGATATCGTCGTGCATACCAGTCTGCGGGAAGGGCTGGCCCGCGTGCTGCCGCAAGCGCTCATCTCCGGCAAGCCGGTGATCAGTTACGACGTCGACGGGGCCCGCGAGGTCTGCATCAACGGAGAGACCGGTTTTCTGCTGCCCCCCAAAGTCGTTCCGGAACTGGCCGATGCGATCGGCAAGTTAGCCGGATCGCCGGACCTGCGGGAGAAATTCGGCCAAACCGGGCGCGAACGCTTCACCGACCAGTTCCGACATCAGACGATGGTCCGCCGGCTTCGCGAGATCTATCAGGACGTGATCAACGCAACGTAGGGTCCGCTGGGCGGACCGTTAGTAAGCGTGATCTTCACGCAGTGTTCGGTCCGCAGTGCGGACCCTACGATAGCGCGCATTTTTCGCCCGGTTTGAGGATTACTGGTTTGGCCTTCGTCTCCGCATTGACCCGAGCGGCCCAGGCCGCGGCGTCTTGCGCGATTGGTTCCCAGGTGTCGTAGTGGTCGGGGATCACGCGTTTAGGTTCAATCAGTTTTACCGCGCGAAGTGCATCATCGGGGCCCATCGTGTAGTTATCGCCGATGGGCAGGATTGCCAGATCGATTCCCTCTTCGCCGATCAGTTTCATGTCGTAAAACAGACCGGTGTCGCAGGCGTGATAGATCGTGCCGTCGGAAAGCTTCAAAATCACCCCGCTCGGATTGCCGCCATTGGCGCCGTCGGGCAGCATCGATCCGTGGTGGGCGATTGTTAGTTTGACGATGCCGAAGTCGAACGCGTGGCTGCCGCCAATGTGCATGCCGTGTGCCTGTTCGACTCCTTGTTCACCCAGCCATACCGAAATCTCATGATTGGAGATGACGGTGCAACCGGTCCGCTTGGCGATCGCGACGGCATCTCCGACATGGTCGCCGTGTCCGTGTGATACGATCAGGTAATCGGGATTGACTTCGTCGGCCGTGACGGGGGCCGCCGGGTTGCCGGTGAAAAACGGGTCGATAATGATCGTCTTTCCGGCGGCCTCGAATTGAAACGTTCCGTCACCGAGATATGTGACGGTGGTCGCCATGGTGTTCTCCGATTCGGCAGTGCTCGGCGATTATGAACGGCTCAAGATGGCATTCATGTTTCGCTTGTAGTCTTCAACGCCTGGTTGCCCGTAGGGATTGACGCCCATCAACCGGCCCTCGGTGACAGTGGCCAGCATCAGGATTTGCAGCAGGGCGCCTATGTTGTACGCATCCAATTTCGGGAGCACGAGATCCGCCGTGGGGCGGTTGACGTCAGCATAAGCCTGATTCGTGCCCTGCAGCGCCGCCTGCAGGATCTCCTGAAGGTTCTTGCCGCTGTACCTATTGAGATCGTCTTCGTTCAGCGAGTCGGGAACGACGGGGACTGTGACGGCTCCCTCAACATTCGGTTCGATGTACAAGTTGGTGATCAGCTTGTCCAAGGTGCCTTCCTGATGCTGTTGGCCGCGGCTGTGCAGGTCGCGGGTGTTGACGCCGGTGATCGGCGTGGCGCCTTGTTCGGCTTTTCCGAGGCTTTCGGCCAGCAGTTGGTCGTACCATAGCCCGACCGCTTCCAGTCGTTTGCCCCATGTCGAGAGGACGCGGATGGTTCGCCCGCGTTCCCGCTCGAGATAGTGACTGACCGCCGTGTATTGGACGGCGGGGTTATCGTCGTAATCAGCCGTCTGGAACCGTTCAGTTGCATGGGCGGCGCCCCGCAGCAATTGTTTGACGTCGATCCCCAGTACGGCGGCTGGGAAGAGTCCCACGGCCGTGAAAACCGAAAACCGGCCTCCCACGCCGTCGGGAATGGGAAATGTGACCGGATAACCCCGCATGGCCGAGAGGCTGCGAAGCTTGCCGGTCTCGCCGGTGATGGGGATCACCAACTTCGTGGATTCGGGGGCGTCGCTTCCGTAGAACTTCTCGAGTGCCTCACGGAAAACTCGAAAGGCGACCGCCGTTTCCAGCGTGCCGCCCGACTTGCTGATGACGACGATGCCCCAGCGGTCGGCGAGGTTCGAGGGATCGGTCCCGGCGGAGAGCAAATCCAGCAGTCCGCTAACGGCGTCACTGTCGACGTTGTTCCCTTCAAACGAGAGGCGCGGAATGCCGTTCCGTGTTTCACGCGACAACTCATTGTGGTAAGGATGACAGAGCGCCTCGAACAAGGCGCGCGTGCCCATATAGGATCCGCCGATACCCAACACGACCATGCGGTCGACCTGGTCGGCGAACTGCGCGGCCGCCGATTCGATGCGGCCCACCAACGAGTCTTTCCCGGAGTGTTCGAGTTCGGCCAACAAATGTTTGGGAAGCTCAATAAAGCCGGCATCGAGCGGTTGTTTTTGGGGAGGGACGTCGCACCCGGCGTGCAACAGGCCAAGGTCAGCGATGACCTCGTTGCGGGCCGCCAATGTGGCAGAGCGGATCTTTTCAAAATCGACCGCATTGATGTGCGACTCGGCCGCCGCCCCGTAATAACGAATGTAGTCCCTCATGGTGTGGTCCCCAACTAAGCGAGCGAGTTGGTCAGGCGTCAGTTTTGGGCGGGTCGATCCCGAAGTCTTCGATCGTTAGCAGCGATTGCAATGGCAGGTCCCGCTTGGCGAAGTTGGCGGCGCCCCCTTCCATGCGGTCAACGATGGCCACGACCTGAACGACCTTGCAACCGAATTCCTCGATGCGGTCGATGGCTAACAGGGAACTGCCGCCGGTAGTCACCACGTCGTCGACGATGACGACTCTGGCTCCCGGCTGGACGGGTCCTTCGATGAATTTGTTCGTGCCGTGCCCCTTGGCTTCCTTGCGGACGAGAAATCCTTGCACGTCCATTCCCCGCTCAGCGGCGACGGTGATCGTCCCGCCGATGATTGGGTCGGCCCCGATTGACATGCCGCCGATGGCGTCGAAGTCGACGTCAGCCAGCAGATCAAGCAACCCTTCGCTGACCTGCCTTAAACCCTCGGATTGCAGAGTGATCTGCTTGCCGTCGAGGTAATAACTGGCGGTCTTGCCGGAGACGAGTTTGAACTCGCCGAACTTGAGCGCGCGCTCCTTGAAAAGCTCAATCAGTCGATTTCGATCGTACATAGCTGCGGCTTTCGATAGGGGGGCCGCCTAGTGGGGGCCGTGAGCGGTCGTCGAAGATATCGCCGGTGACGCTTTCGCTTGGGCCGGCGGATAGATCATACGCGCCTGACACTGAATTTCAACGTCGCTCGCCGTACCACAGGTGGTCCGACGGTTCGTGCGACAGTTGTCCTGCGAAGGAATTCAACCGGATCGGCTGTCGCGACGTCGAATTACCGCTGCGACACTAGCAGATCGGATGTGTACGCACTCAAGTCCGCCAGACTCTCGAAGAACGCGTCAAATTTCAATCGCGTTCGCAAAGATTCCGACACGGCGCGGCCACCGATGACAAATACAGCGTCATTCGCGTGCGCGGCGTCAAAGATGTCCTCCACATCCTGCAGGAATTGCACGGGATCAGGAATGTGTGACACGCTGAGCCATGTCAATTTCGGTTGCTGCTCCTGGATCGCGTGGACCCAAGTGTGGACGGGCAGGTTGTTGCCGTATGTATTGGCATTCCAGCCGTTCTCGCGCAATACTAACTCCACCAGCGTGGTCGATAGGGTGTAGTAATCTCCGGTGAGCGTGCAACCAATCGCCGTCGGTGCGTCTTCGGCGGCCGGTCCGATCCAAGTCCGCAATTCGTGAAACAAGCGGATACAGATCTCACACGAACGTCGCTCCTGGTAAACCTCAACGTCGCCGCAGCCCCATTTTTCCCCGATTTCGGCGAACGTCGGGGCCACGACTTCGTCGCCGATCTCGCTGATGGGACGGTCGGCCAACAGAAGGTCGAATACGATGCGTCGGCAAGTCTGTTCATCGCCGGCAATCAGGGCCCGCAAAAAGAACTCGCGCGCCGCGTCCACGGTCCGCGGACTTTGACCGATCGATGCCGGCAGTCCCAGGAGTCCCGGTTGGACGAGCTCGTGTCCGGACGATTTGATGAATTCCAGGACGCTGCTTATGGGCAGCTTGCGGTGGCCGCCTGCCGTGCGAATTGTGCGAATCAACCCCCGGTCACACCAGCGTTTGAGAGACGATTCACTCACGCCGATAGCCCGTGCAACTTGTTTAGGTGAAACGAGTTCCTTCATGAGGGCGGGATCCGAATTCGCGGCGGGTATTCTGATTGGCTCGGAGCGATTATAGCCCCACGATGCCAAGAGGCGAACGATTTGGACGGTTTTTTGGTGTTAATAATG
>CALFYU010000754.1 GCA_937952455.1 uncultured Planctomycetaceae bacterium | reverse complement strand
CCCACCCCCACACAGGCGATCACCATTCAGAATCCAACCCCCTCGGCGTGTGTTACCCATTCATTAATACGGAGAGAACAAACAAAAAAAGTAGATGCGATCGGTCGTCGGAGCGGCACATGATCTGCGATTTCCGATGGCTTGACCGCCATAAGATCCGTGTCTATCCGTGTTAATCTGTGGCTAAATCTTGCGAACGCTCCGCGGCCGCGACTTCGGCTGGCGGGGTGTTGGGGTGGTTGTTAGACTGAATGGGTTGTGACATTGACACACGTTCGGGTGGGTGCGGCTGTGCGACTTGATGACTCGGAAATCATGCAGCGGATCGTGGCGGGCGACGTCGGCTTGTTTGACGAGTTGGTGCGCCGCTATCGCGAGCCGCTTTTGCGCGTGGCCTGGAGCAAGCTCGGACACCGCGAATGGGCTGAGGACGTCGTGCAGGAAGCATTTCTCGCCGCTTATTCCGCCCGAGCGACCTATAATCCCGAATTCGCGTTTCGTACCTGGCTGTGGACGATCTTGCTGAATCTATGCCGGCGGCAATGGAAGCGCCGCGCTGCCCAGGGGCAGGCGCTGCCGCAATCGTTTCAGGCCGATTCAGAATCCGAAGAAATTCGTGAACCGGTTTCGCACGACTCCGGTTTGGCGCAGTTGTTGGCGACCGAACAACGCCAACAGGTGTTGCAACTGATCGCCCGGTTGCCTGAGCCGCAAGGAGACGCGATTCGGCTGCGCTTTTTTGCCGGATTGAAATACGAAGAAATTGCCGCCGCCATGGAAAGTGCGGTAAGCACGGCTAAGGTCCGCGTTCGGAGCGGGCTCCAGTCGCTGACGAAGTTTTTGCAGGAAGGCGAGGCTCCGCCGGAACGCGGGGCTTTCCTCGATGAGAGTTGACGTCCGATCGGATTGATGCTTCTTAAAGGCCTCTAGGTAGCGGTGTAAGAGCGATGAATTGTGACCAAGCCTTCGAATGTCTGACCGATCCCGAACTGAGCAGCGGATCGGAGTTGAGAGCACATCTCGACGGATGCCCGCGGTGTCGGGACATGGCAGATATCCTCGAGCCGGCGCTGCGATTTGTCACGGGTGAAGCTTCGACGGATTGGATCGGTTCGGCCTGGGACGTCGCGCCCAAAATTGCGGATCGGACCTCGCAGCCGTTTTTGACTGAACAGGCTGTACGGGTGGCGGAGGAGGCCGCGTCGAGTTTGTTGGCGCGCAATCGCCGCCGGATGCGCGCGCGACGCAATCGCTGGCTGGCGGCAACGCTGCTGGCACCGGTGATTGCGCTGGCATTGTTCTTGTCCGAGCCGAAGTCGTCGCAGACGCCGCCGGAGGAGGCCTACTCCCCCGTCGGACCGGCGCTGGGGCCTTGTACGCGGATGACCGCAGCAATGACGAAGCCGGCCGGGGATGCGGATCGCGAGATCAGCGCTTATGAGGTGGTGCGTGCATGCAACGTATGCCATCTTCTCGACCGGCCCCATCGCGCCGACGACCAGGAGCATCTCAAATTGCAGCCGGTTAAGGCGACTGAAACAGGCGGTCTGTGGCAACCGGTCGCCCCAGACAAGGCCCACGCGTCGGCGGGCATCTCATTACGCTGGCAGATGGCGGCGATCGCACTGCACGAGCGCGCGTGCTGAGGCCGCACCGGCAATTTTCGCCATCTCATTGGCCATATTGAATTGAGACGCGAATTTCGCCAACGCAAGCGTCGATCTCGGCTTGCCGGTATTGCCGGATTCGGCTATTTATGCCGCACTCTCCGTGGATCGATATGCGGGACGTGCGTAGAACTTAGCGCGGTTTTTCCTTCCGTGCAGACGAAAAAACGTGGCGCGCTCCCCGTTGTCAGACTCCGCGACATTGACATTTCTCTCGACATTTCCGCGATGTCACACCGGGACCACTTCATCACGAACGGCAGCCGACCGGCTGAAGCAACTTGAATTGCTTCGGAAGGACTGTACGTGGTTTGGTTGGCGGCCTGTCCGCCCTCAGGGAAACACTAGCAAATGAACGGGGTCCAAATAGACACCCACGAAAGGCAACCCTTGCGGCGTCGATCGGGCGTCTCCATTTGCATTCTCGCTGCGCTGGCATTCGCCTGGTCGGGATGGAGCCCGCTGAGCGGCACGCTGCCCGTCGCTGCTGCCCAGGAGGCCGAAACGGCACGTGGCGAAGGTCTGCTGGAAATCCGCGAAGTGGTGATTGAGGGCAACCGCACGATTCCGGCCGATGCCATCGCCAGAAAAATCAAGATTCGCCCCGTGCAGACGGTCACCGCTCAACAGATCCGCGCCGAAAAGGCCGCGCTGCTTGCCACGCACTGGTTTTTTGACGTCAAGGAAACGCTCCGCGAGACGGAAGACGGCAAGGGCTACATCTTGGTGTTCAAAGTCGTGGAGCGGCCGATCCTGCGGAAAGTTTCCTACAAGGGCAATGAAAAAATCAAAACCGATCAGCTCGAAGCGATCACCAACCTGCGGGAGGGAAGCGCGTTTGACGTCAGCTTGAACCGCGAATCGGTGCGGGCAATCGAACGGTACTACCACGAAAAGGGATACATCCGCTGTAAGGTCACCCTGGAAAAAGGCAATGACGAGGACGACCGCGAAGTGATCTTCAATATCAGTGAAGGTCCCAAGGTCGTTGTCACCGACATCGATTTCGAGGGGAATGAGTTCTTTAGCGACGCGTTGCTGAGGACGAAAACGGTCACTAAGACTCGCAAAGTGTGGTTGTTCGGCGGACTGTTTGATCCGGCCAGGATTCCGGACGATATTGTGGCACTCAAAGAGTATTACTTCAGCCTGGGGTTCTTCGACGTCAAGATCGATCATGAAGTCTCGCAGTCCAAGGACGGCTCAAAAATCAAACTGACTTTCAAGATCGAAGAAGGGATTCGCTATAAGGTCGGCGAAATTCGCTTCAACGGTCCGCGGGTGATTTCCGAAGAGACATTTCGCGAACAACTCAAACTCCGCGAAGGGGAATACTTCAACGAGCGGGAGTTGAATGCCGACATTGCCATGATTAAGGCGGCTTACGGAAAGCTCGGCCGGATTTTCGCAGTCGTGAATACCGGTTCGAAATACTACGAAGAGCCGGGCAAGATGGACATCGTCTTCGATGTCAACGAGGACCAGCCCTATCGCATTCGCAAGATCATCGTCAAGATTCAAGGGGACTATCCGACGACCAAGGAAAAGACGGTGTTGGACCGGATTCCGGTCAAACCAGGCGACCTGGCCGATCCGGAGCTCTTCCAGTTGGCCAAACGGCGGTTGGAAGGCGCGCAGATCTTCTCAACCGGACAAGGACAGCCGGGAGCGCCCCCGTCGTTGGAGGTCAAACAGATTGACGACGAACAGGTTCAACGGGAAGGCCAGGAGATCATCCGGGCGCAATTCGCCGAAGGCGACGCGCCTGCGCGAAACCCGATTATCAACAACAGTCCGCAGGGGGACCCCTTTGGTTATGACCTGGGGCAACCGCAGGCCAACTGGCCGGATTCGTCGAGATTATTGGACGTGGAAGTCGGTGTCACCGAAGCGCAAACCGGGCGCTTGATGATCGGGGCAGGCGTGAATAGCGACAGCGGGCTGGTCGGCTCGGTCGTGTTGGACGAGCGGAACTTCGACATCATGCGCCCGCCGACAAGCTGGGACGACATCTGGTCGGGACGCGCGTGGCGGGGAGCCGGTCAACAATTCCGCTTGGAAGCCGTTCCCGGTACGATCGTAAACCGCTATTTGGTCAATTGGCGCGATCCGTATGCGATGACGCTGTTGGACCGTGACGTGAGCTTGGGGGTCAGCGGATTCTATTTTGACCGGCTCTATCCGGATTGGGACGAAAATCGCCTGGGCGGCCGGGTCACGATGGGCATGCAGATGACGCGGGAATGGTCGGCCGGCGTCGCCTTCCGGTTGGAAAATGTAGAACTCTCCAACCCCGACGTCCCGACTCCGCCGTCTTTGACCGAAGCATTGGGGACGAACTTTCTTTCCACGATTCGGACCAGCATTGCGCACGACACGCGTGACGCGGCGTTTCTGCCGAGTAGTGGACACTTTCTCGAATTCGCCTACGAACAGGCGTATGGCGACTTTAGCTATCCCCGCTTTGAGCTTCAGGGGAGTCAGTACATTCAAGTCGGCGCACGTCCGGATGGCAGCGGCCGGCAGATCGTCACCCTGCGTGGGGAAATGGGATTTACCGGCGAGGACACGCCGATCTTTGAAAAGTTCTATGCCGGCGGTTACCAAAGTTTCCGCGGCTTCCGCTTCCGCGGCGTCTCGCCGCGTGAATTCGACGTCACGATCGGCGGTGAATTCTTGGCGCTCGGTACTGTGGAATACATGATGCCGCTGATGGCCAACGATGCCGTCCAGGCGGTCGTCTTCTCCGACTTTGGTACCGTCGAAGAGAACGTGACCTTCCGGCACTTCCGGGCCACCGTCGGTGCTGGATTGCGGATCACAGTTCCCGCTTTGGGACCGGTCCCGCTGGCTCTCGACTGGGCCGTTCCGGTCGCCGACCAGCCCCAGGACGATCGGCAGCTCTTCCAGTTCTACTTCGGCGTGTTCAACTAGAACGACATCGCGAGATCGCGCCAGGACACGGTCCAATTTGGGGTGCCGTGTCGGATTCGACGCTCCCAGTCCAGCAAGGCCGGTCTACGCACGCACGGCTGGACAAGCCAGCCGTGGAACCCAGGATGCAGTCTGGGATGAGGCGTGCCGCGACGCATATCTCGCAACACCGGGACAATTCTGCGTCCCGATTCAACCTGTACCGGTTGTAACGACGATACTCGTTATGAGACCGGTGCGCGCTCGTTGCGCCACGGCTCTATCCGCACGCTGATCTCAAAATGATCTTTGTGTGGCCGGCATGCGGCCGCAACCTAAGCGGATGCTGGATTGCGCGAAAACTAGTGCAGGGTATGTAAATATTGCTTGATAGCCGTATGGACTACCGCGTCGAACTTGCAACCTACTCCGGCCCCCTCGACTTGTTGCTGTACCTCGTACGGCGTCATGAGGTGGACATTACGGACCTGCCGATCGCCCGCGTTACCGCTCAATTCTGCGACTTTTTGGAAGTACTCGAGCTGATCGATTTCGATCTGGTGGGGGAGTTCGTCGTGCTGGCCAGTACGCTGGTCGAAATCAAAAGCCGCATGGTCCTACCGCGCCCCGAAGAAGAGGTCCCGGAGGTCGACGTCACCGAAGACCCGCGCAGTGAACTGGTCCGGCAATTACTGGAGTACAAGAAGTTTAAAGACGCCGCCAAGCTGCTGGAGGACCAAGCCGCGCAGTGGCAACAGCGTTATCCCCGGCTCAGCGACGAGCGTCCCGCGGGCGGGAAGAATGCGGCCGAACATCACATCAAAGACGTGGAGCTTTGGGACCTCGTCAGTGCATTTTCGCGGATCGTCCGGCAAATCGATCCGGAAGAACAGAAAAGCATCATCTATGATGATACGCCGATTTCGGTGTACATTGAAAAGGTCGGCCGTCGGGTCAAACAGGACGGCCGTGTTGCCTTCAGCAGCTTCTTTGAAGGGACGAACTCCAAGAGTAAGATCGTGGGCATCTTCCTGGCGATTTTGGAATTGCTGCGGAATTATCATTATCGCGCGGAACAGGAAGAGCAGAGCGGTGAAATCTGGGTGATGCCGCCCGACCCCAACCGCCCGCGTCCCGATGAAGGCGACAAGCAGGGCAAGGATGGTGCCGGCATCGCCGCTGAAACACCTGCAGATGCCGTCGCTTCCGCAGAGCTTACCAGCGCGGACGAGTGAGAACGCGTTTCAGTCGAATAACGGTTATCCGCACGCCGTGGCCGAGAAACCGTGTCAATTCGCCGATTCTCTTGGGAAATCGTGCTCTAACGCTTGTATGTCCCTTGCGCAGGATTAGCATTTGTGCAGACGCGTAGCGGCCATTCTGCGTCGCGGCGTTACATGGAAAATACAACCGAAATCTCCATAGACCGATAAAGGGATCAAGCGATGCAGGGCAATCAACAAATCATCGACGCGCTCAACGACGGATTGACGATCGAATTGACGGCGATCAACCAATATTTCTGCCAAGCCAAGATGTGCAAGAACTGGGGCTTCCACAAATTGGCCGCCAAGCACTACGAGGAATCGATCGGCGAAATGAAACACGCCGAGCTGTTGATCGATCGGATTCTATTCCTGGAAGGGGTGCCGGAGATTGCACGTTACGACGTGATCCGCGTGGGGGAAAACGTCAAAGAGCAGTTTGAGAACGACCTGAAACTCGAAACGGGCGGAGTCGACGCCTACAACAAGGCGGTCGACCTGTGCATCCAACTCAAGGACGGCGGCACGCGGGACTTGGTGGAGAAGATCCTGGTCGAATCAGAAGAGCACGTGGACTGGCTGGAAACGCAACTTGACGTGATCAGCAAGATCGGAATAGAAAACTACCTGCTCTCGCAACTCGGCGAAGAAGAGGAAGGCTGACGCGGCAGAGATGCTCCGGAGCGCGCCGTAGGGTCCGCTCGCTGCGGACCGTTACTTAGGTCAGATGCTGCAAAGGTTGCGCTGGCAGGACAATTCGCCGTGAGTACAATCACGTGATGGCTGGGCGTCGCGAATGGTCCGCCGAGCGGACCCTACGGGGTGCAACGGTCGGCGAGTGGCTGCTCTGCGCGGGCGGCAAGGATTTGCCTGAGCATGCGGTGACAGGCGGTGCAACCGCTGCCGGCGCCGGTTTGCTGCTTGAGGTCCTGGACGGATTCGGCGTTGAACACGTTGAGCGCCGTGTCGATTTCCTCGGTGGTCACGCCCAGGCAGCGGCAAATTACGTTGGTGCTGCACCCGTTGGCGGAGGGCTTCTCCACCACGGTTTTCGTCTTTACGGCGAACAACGTCGCCTTTTCCGCCCAGTTGGTCATAGTCGCGATCCGGTGCAGTCACCATGGATTGAGAATGAGTCTCAATTGCATGCTCTCAATTCTACCGGACCGGCAGCCGTTGTCAAATCCAAACTTGAGTGGTCAAATCCGCCGGCTTGTCCGGAGCGGCGTCCCCTGCCATAAGCCATTTGAAAATAACGGCTTATTCACGCCGATTCGTAATTTCCATCGCGGCTCCGTATACTGTTCCGGTGCACCAACCGGCAGATGGACGACTGGTGCTTACAATGATCCCTCACGGATAATGCGATGCCCGAGTTTCAATTGCAGAGCGATTTTCAGCCCGCCGGCGACCAACCCGCTGCGATTTCCGCGCTGGTTAAGGGGATTCGTGAAGGGCAAAAGGAACAGGTCCTGCTGGGGGTGACCGGGTCCGGTAAGACGTTCACGATGGCCAACGTGATCCAGCAACTGCAACGGCCGGCGCTGGTGTTGTCGCACAACAAGACGCTCGCGGCGCAGCTCTACTCGGAATTCAAGGCATTCTTCCCGCACAACGCGGTGTCGTACTTCGTCAGCTATTACGACTATTACCAGCCCGAAGCGTATATTCCGCAGCGGGACATCTACATCGAGAAAGACGCCTCGATCAACGAAGAAATCGACCGGTTGCGTTTGCAGGCCACCAGCTCGCTGGTCAGCCGGCGGGACGTGATTGTTGTGGCGAGCGTGAGCTGTATTTACGGATTGGGGTCGCCAAAGGATTACTTGGAGATGATGCTGCCGTTGCGGGTCGGTGAAGAGATCGACCGCGACGAAATGTTGCTCAAGTTGATCGACATTCAGTACGACCGTAACGACGTCAGTTTTCAGCGGGGCACGGTTCGCGTACGAGGGGACGTCGTCGAATGTTGGCCGGCATACGAAGAGTACGCCTATCGCGTCGAGCTGTGGGGAGATGAGATCGAGAAACTGTCGATCATCAATCCGCTGACCGGACAAGAAGCCCGCGTATTGGACGAGGTGTATATTTTTCCGGCGAAGCACTTTGTGATGCCGCAGGAGCGGATTACGG
>CALFYU010000753.1 GCA_937952455.1 uncultured Planctomycetaceae bacterium | reverse complement strand
CGCGGCTTCTTCATAGATGCTAAGACATGGCTGGCAGGACCGTGACAAGTCACGACGGACGAGCAAGGCGGATGGACGTGGCGAGATCGTCAATCGTGGGGATGGGGACGAGGCCGCCCAGGACGCGGCGGCAGAATAGGTCCAGCAACACGACCACCGCATCCCGTTCTCCTTCAAGCGTCTCGGCCCGTTGATCGCCGGCGTGGGTCCAGTTGATGTTTTTCATGCCGGCCAGCGTCGCCGTTCCCCGCTCGCACGTCACCGTGGCGCTGAATTCGCGAACGCCCTGTGCAACCTCTATCCGGGCGATGGTTGTCGCGGCATGCGACCGCGCGGGCGGAAACTCCAGGGATACCGAGTCAGACGACAACGACGTCGCCACGGCGGGCGTCCCTACCAGATAGCGGCACCAGTCGACCAGCGCGACCGCCGTCTCCACCGGCATACCGTCTTGGGGACGGTGGTGTTTCGCCTCCATCTCGGTGGCCGCCCCCAGCCGCGTGGCCATCAATTCCCGCAAGCGGCTGGTCGCCGGCGTGTATCGCAGCGGCAACCCCGGCACGATCATTGGGCCGCCAGCGTCACTGTTGCCGCCCGCCGCAGTGTGGACGATTGTTGCAATGTCGGCTAAGAATGCCGGTTTCTTGCCGCGCAATAAGAACGTTACCAGGGCGTCGCGGTACCAAGCGTCTCCCAGCACCAGGATGGCCCGGATCGAAGGCAAGGTGGCGGTGCGAAGAATGCCGTGGCAAACCGATGCCTGAAAGTCCGCGGCGGCCTGATCCGCGCGGCTGGCTACGGCGTCAAACACGGCGCGCACGCGCAACCGGTCTCGCAATTTTCGCAGAGCCGGTCGGTACGTCGTTTCCCAGTCCGGGTCGAGTCCAATGATCGCCACATCGAGCATTGTTAGATTTTCGCTCGAAACCTATACGCCTTGGCATAATCGCCGTGGGGTTTCACTGCTGGCATGTCCAGCAGTGTTTTGACCGTCGCAGAGTCGGCACTGACGGGCAAGCCCTATCCTGTTCGGCTCGATTGTTGCAGTTGATGGGGTTGGTGGCAAGCGCGCGGGGGGCAGCGTGTATCGCCGTGGTATTCGAGCGTGCTGCCGATCAATGTTTTGCCAGTGATTTGGCCGCTGCGGCGTAGGTGACCGTCTTCGTAGCGCCGGGCAGAGTCTCCAAAAGTGAGGCGATGGCTGTCGTCGTACGCAATTCCGCCTGGTTTTTGTTCCACCAGTTGCGGGCGTCTTGCGGCGTCCAGACGTGGGTTTCGGCTAACACGTCCAGAACGTCGATCAAGGCTTGCATATTGGGTGGGCGATTCGCGGCGGACTTGGCCAGGCACTGCATCACCAGTTGATTCAATTCGTCCGGCACGGAGGCACGGGCGACCTCCGACGGAGGATCGGGCATCACATTGACGGCGTGAAACACTATGTCCATTTGATGGCGGCCGTCGAAGAGTTGCCGGCCGGTCAACAGGAAATAGGCCACGGCGCCGACCGAATAGATGTCGGCCCGACCGTCGACTTCGCCGGGATCTTGCAGTCGCTCGGGCGACATATACATCGGCGTGCCCACAATCTCCGCCGGCATTAACGTCTGTGTCACATCCGTATCGATGACATTCTTTACCAAGCCGAAATCCAAGACCTTGACGAAATCGGCCTCGCCCCCCATATCGCACAGCATAATATTTTGCGGTTTCACGTCCCGATGGACCAACCCGATGCCGTGCGCCTCGCGGAGCGATCGGCAGATTTGCTGCAGCAGAAAAATCGCGCGGGCCGCGGGAACCGGACCGCTGAGGGCGACGAGTTCCGCTAACGAAATTCCGGGCAAGTATTCCATCGCATAAAAGAAAATATCGTCCGACGTCCGGCCGTAGTCGTAAATCTCAATCGTATTCGGATGTTCGAGTTGGCTGGCGAGTTGGACCTCCCGCTCGAACCGTCGGATGTCATCGTGGCGGTGTCGGCTCCCTTTGAGCAGTTTGACGGCCGTCGGCCGCCGCAATAACGCGTGTCGCGCCAGATAGACTTCGCCCATTCCCCCTTCACCGATTTTGCGAAGCAGCGAGTATTGACCGATCCGCTGATAGACGCCCATTTTTTTTTTGAGGTAGGCAATCCGCGCAGCAGCAATCAGCAACCCGCAAATCGCCGCCGCCAGACAACCGGTGCGGATCCAAAATGCCACGATCGGATACCGCAACAGGGCATAGGCTTCGTCACTGTCGACCTCACTCACGACCCCCATGTTATATTCCGGCAGCCAGCGCCATGCGCCGATCACGCGAACGCCACGATAGTCGCGATAGGGATCGAGGATTACCCCGCTTTGCAGTTTCGAGTTCTGCAGAGCCGCGCTGGAGATGGCGGCAGCGGCAATTTTCGTTAAGGGCCTGTTCTGCAATTCCGTCTTGGGACGATAACCGGTCGTCAGATCGCCGCCGGGGTCGCGGACGTGGACGTTGAAGATCGACCGGCTCTCGGGGGAATCGGGAATTAGGCCGAGTTCCCGAAGCTGCGGATCGAAGCGGCTTTCGGTCAGCAATTGGCCCTGCGCATCGAACGCATAGGTTTCGCCCGAGCGGCCCATACGGCCGACCGAAAGGATGTTGGTAAATTGGTGGTCGGCCCGCCACCCGAAACCGAGGGCGGCGATAACGTCGCCTTGGGCATTACGGACTGGAGCATTGGCCCAGATGACCGGCAGGTCACGGCGGATTTCCTGGTCGCGGGCAAAGGCCCCTTTCGGAAAAGGTTTAGTGATTGTCGTTTCGCCCTCTATCACCTTCGCCAACACGGCCATCCCGCGGGGGCCTAAGCGTTTGCCGATGTCGTCGTCGCTTTCGGCCGCCAAGACGCGGCCGGAGGGATCGAGAACGGCGAATCCCGCATTGCCGTCTCGGTTGTGGAACATACTCAAGTCGTCGCGTAAATCAGCCAGTGCAGGGGACTTCAACAGGTCCTCGCGGGTGGTGTTTTCGGATCGCCCCAACTCGACCAACGCCTCCGTCGCCGTGCGCACGTCGCGTTGTTCGGCCCAGAGCGCGGCCGATGATTTTTTGTCGTTCATCCAGATTTCCAGCGCCGCGACGTCGGCATCGAGCAGCCCTTGTAACTTCGCCGCCAGGATTTTGCGCAATGAGTCCTTCATGCCGCCGTACATCCAGATCCCCACGCTGGCGAGCAGAATGCCCAGCGCGAATAAAATCAGGTTGCGCAACAGCCGGTTGCGAAAGCAGCGTTCGGCGAGGTCACTCAGCGTGGACGCAAAGACGCGGCGATAGGGACGTTCGCTGAGACGTGCCGACCCGGCTGCGGCGGCGATGGGATTGTCCGGCAGTCCCTCCGGGAGGATTGTTTCGAGCGTGTGATGCTTTAGCAGCGATTCGATCTCGCCGCGAATCTCCGGATCGTCGCCGCACTCCCGCTCGAGAAATTCGCTGCGCGATTTCTCGTCCAGTTCGATCGCCTGGGCGAACAGTTCGCGTATGCGGTTGTTTCGGTCCGGAATCACAAATCGACGCCTTGGGGAGTTAGTTCACGTTTCCGACGCGCGGCTGCGCGACCTATTCCGTGAGTTCGCGCCTCAACCACGCGCGGGCAAACGTCCAATCGTTTCTAGCGGTCCGCTCGGAGACCCCCACAACCTCGGCCGTTTCGGCAACGCTCAGCCCTCCGAAAAACCGCAGTTCGACAATTTCGGCTGCCCGCGGATACTCCTGGGCCATTTTCTTCAATGCCTCATCCAGATCCAAGACGTCGGTGTCTCGCCGCGGCGAGACGGTCAAATCTTCGTCCAGCGAAATCTTCCGGCGGCCGCCGCCGCGCTTCTCGCGGTTTTTGGTCCGTGCATGGTCCACCAAAATCCGCCGCATGGCCTGCGCCCCGACGGCAAAGAAATGCGTGCGGCCTCGCCAGTCGACTTTCGTCTGATTGACCAGCTTTAAGTACGCCTCATTCACCAAAGCGGTCGGCCGCAGGGTATGTCCCGGGGACTCCTGTTGCAAGTAGCTGTTGGCCAGCCGTCGAAAGTCTTCATACACCAACGGCATCAACCGGTCGGCCGCTTTCTCGTCACCGGCCGCCACCGATTGCAGGATTTCGGTTGTCTGATCCGATCGCGAACTCATGGCGGCTGCCCCTCAAAGTTGACCTTCAATCCGACAGAAATTACCCGGTGAAAATTCAAACGACTACCGCCGGTCATTCTATACCGAACCCCCAGTCAATTCCGACGAAAAAAACCTCGTAATTCGTGAAAACTTATTCGCACCGGTGTTCGCATCTGCCGGTTTGGAGGGGTTTTACCGCGTTATGGGTGCAGCAGTTTCCATCCAAAATACTCTACGAAACCGGGACGATTTCCCCCAGTCGAGAAAGGAGTCAAATGATGGCCGTTTATCAATGTCAATGCGATTTGATCCTCTCGACACCCGAGCAGGACGTCCATTGCCCGCGTTGCGGTCAGGCGTTGGCGGACAGTCATCGCTTGTTCGTTGGCAACGAAGCCGTAGTCGAAAGTCCCAGCCAAGCCCCCACCCCGGCTCCCGAGTCCGGCGGCCCCTCGGCGACGACAGGATTCGTTGCGCACAACCTCTACGGATTCGTGTTTGCCATCGCCCACATACGCACCATCGGACAGGCCTGGTTGGGCCAATGACCGCTAGCGGCACGCACGCCGCATATTCCTTCCGATTCCTAACTCTTCATTTTCCGTTGTTCTCAGTTCCGCAGTTTTTTTGAGGGACACCCTTATGGACCTTAACACCACACTCACCAACCACGACTCGATGCAAATGGCGCAGCATACGATCACACAGGCGGCACAACTGACCTGGGATCTAAACGACCCCGATCAATTGGCCGGTGTACAAGATTTGGTGGCGGCCGCTATGGAGAACCTGGGCTACTTGCCGCGCGAACAATACGCCGTGCAGATGGGGCTGCAGGAATCGGTTTTCAACGCCTTCGAGCACGGCAACTCCATGAACCCGATGAAAAAAGTGTCTGTCGCGGCAACGGTCTGTGAAGACAAAGTCTGGGTCCGCGTCGAGGATGAAGGGGAGGGCTTCAATGTCGAAAAGGTGCCCGATCCCACGCTGCCGGAAAACCTGATGCGGATCGATGGCCGCGGCATCTATATGATGCGGGCCTTTTTGGACTCGGTCGATTACGAACCGCCGGGCAACGTCGTCACCTTCACGAAAAAACGCAACGTCGAGAATTGACCCATTCGCAGCGGCGGCACATCGGCCTATCCGGGGCAATTGTCCTTCCCACCCTGCCCCGCCGGCGTGCCGCCATTTTTCTTGCGCCGCTCCGTCATGCCAGCTCTTTGCGGACCTCGGCGAATAAACCGTCGACGGTGCGGATCATGTATTCGTAGTCGTTTCCGCACTGCGCCCAATTCACTCCCAATTGGGCCGCTTCCAACGCGTGTCCCCGGTCCGCCCCCATCCCCATGCCGACGTACAGTCCCGCAGCCCGCGCTTTGCCGACGACGGTTGTGATCGCCGCCTTCACGTCCGCATGGTGCACTTCGCCGAGCATGCCCATCGATCCGGAAAGGTCGTACGGTCCCACGACCAGCGAATCCAAGCCCGGAATCTCCACGATCTCATCGATTTGATTCAGCGCCGAGACGGTTTCGATCTGGGCGACGACGAACAGATGCCGGTTGGCATGCTCCAAATAGTCCCGCCCGCCGCGGCGTCCATAGTTCGAAGGCCGCCGCGGTCCGAACCCGCGCGTTCCCTGCGGGGGATAACGGCAGGCGGAGACAAACGCTCGCACGTCGTCGGCCGATTGTGCTTGCGGCAGAATGATCCCTTCTGCGCCAGCGTCGAGCACGCGTTTGATCCAAGCGATCTCTCCGCTGGGAACGCGAACCAACGCGGGCGTCCCCCCGGCCCGGGCGGCGAGCAGGTGGCCGGTCATCGATTCCAAACTGGTCGGATTGTGCTCCAAGTCGATCCAAAAAAAATCGACGCTGTCGGTTAAGGCTTCGGTCACCGTCGGATCAGAAAACGTGATCCCCGCCCCCAAACAAAATCGACCGGCCGCCAACTGTTCGCGAAACTTTTCGATATTGCAGATCATGTTCGTGTGTGCGCCCGTTAAGAGGGAGACGGAGAGAGACAGCCTTGAATGCTCATCATACCGAAAACGGGCGGCGGTGCGATGGAAATCGCGGATTGCAATTTCTGTTTGCAACCGCGAGAGCACGGGGAGTGTGGGCGAATACGTCGAACCCCTGCTATGATGGCAGATGTGACGGATCTGCTGCTGACTTTTGAGGATTGATTTGCATCTGTAATGGACCGATGCGGAAAGACTCATCAACATGCAAAACGACAAGAAACTAACAGAATGGTCATGCCCAAACTGCCGCGAGGTGATAGAGGAGCAATTTGATTCCTGTTGGAATTGCGGATGCTCCCGCGAAGGAAAGCTGAACCTTGAATTCGTGCGACCTGCGCCCAATCCAACAGACAATGATTCCCTGGAGCGGAAGTTTGCCGAAGACTACATTTGCCATAAATGCAATCATCACGATGCCATCGTGCAACGCATGGCGTTCGCGGGTGGCGCTGGATTAGCATCACTCATTCGCCATGATTTTCTTTCAGTAAGTTGCGCGAACTGTGGGTACACGGAGTTTTTCAGCCTGGATGTGCTGGAGGGGCGCTCAATGTTGCAGAATTGGTTACGCGGGTTGTTCAATCTATTTCCTTGATCTTCAACTTGTGAGGTTTTCGCAGGGCGGCTACCAAATTGAACATTCGCTAGAGAAGCTGAGGTACCCCATGACGGCCGATAAGCCGAAATCGTGGCAGAGTTGGATTGCGTACGCGATCATCGGGCTGCTGGTGATGGTTGGGCCGTACGTGGGGGCATATTTGCTGTTGGGGGAGCACACGGTCTACATTGCACTAGGTTATCCATCGACCACGACTTCTGCGGGTCTCCCAGCACCTACGGACGCGCCGCCCGGCCATGTCCGCGAATTCGAGTATGACAGCCTTCGGCTTCTACTTGCCCCCTTGGGCGGGTTAGAAGCCAAGATTCGGGGCCAAGCGGTTGAAATCGAATCGCCAATCGGTCTGGATCGTTACGAACCCGGCTGGTGAGAAAGAGTATTGCAGACTAAATCACTGCGTGCGTCAGGTTGAGTTTGATTACCCAATCGGAAGTCAGAGCTAGACAATGACAACCGTTAAGCCGAAATGGTGGCAGAGTTGGATTGTCTACGCGCTCGTCGCGCTGGTGGCGCTGCTAGTGCCGTATGTGGGCGGGTATTTTTGGCTGGGGGAGACCAGCTATCAATTCGTTATCGGCAAGACGCGCACATTCAAATATAACGCACAGCGGATTGCGTTTGGCCCGGCGGGATGGATCGAGGCGAAAGTAACTGGCGAATCGGTGCAGATCGACGGACCGGAAGAGGGGGTCATTTATTTTCCCGATGGCGATTCAACAGTCATGGAGAAAGTGCCAGGTCCACCGACCAAACCATTCGGCCATTGACGACGATTTCAAATTAGGACACGACCTGCAATCGGTATGTGAATTTGGAGGCGCCCCATGACAACCGATAAGCCGAGATGGTGGCAGAGTTGGATTGTCTACGCGCTCGCTGTGCTGGTGGCGCTACTGGGGCCGTATGTGGGCGCGTATTATTTGTTGAGCGCTCCCCGGTACTATCCGGGATTCGAATTTCACCATCGCAATTTTGACTTTGAATTTGAACGGATGGTATTTGTCCCGCTGGGCTGGGCTGAAGCCAAAATACGTGGCGAGAAGGTCATTTTCTCCACTACAGACGGAGACAAACTCGTCGACTATGTTTCCTACGAACCAGGCTGGTGAATTCAAATTAGGACACTACCACGTCGATGCCCCAGTCGTTTAACCCGAATTATTCACCGTTTTCAAACAAAAGAAGCCTCTGTTGCATCTTAAG
>CALFYU010000752.1 GCA_937952455.1 uncultured Planctomycetaceae bacterium | reverse complement strand
GTTTCGCTTCGCCCCGTGCTTCTAACTGGGCGTCTCATGGGCCCGCGGCGGCCTGCGCAGCAGTATCGGTGAACCGCCAGTCCACACGGCGGCCAGTAGCGTGAGGCCGGCGAGCGTTCGGCCGAGCGGGCCGATGCCTTTGAGCGCCAGCGGGTCGGACTCTTGGACGAAGGAACTGGCGGGACGATCGACGGTTTCTCGGAATGCCTGGGGATCGGTGAGAAACTGCGAAGACCGTGTCGCCTCGTCGCCGTCGATGAACGCCACGAATTCGAACTGTGCGCCGTCGGTTCCGTATTCCTGGTCGAACTTGCGAACCAGATTGATCGCGGGCATGGTTTGCCGGCCCATGATCGTCTCCAGCGGAAAGCGGATCGTGCCAGCGTTTCCCCCGTAGGCGCGAAACACGACTTCGGTGCAGACGAGCATTGACGGCGTTTCGAAGTTGAATTCAAAGTCATATGGCCGGCCGGCAAAACTGAAGGCGCGGATGATGGCATCTTTCTTTTCGTCCTCGCTGACGTTGGGGCGCAGGACGGCCACCGAATCGGCTCCGCCGATGGAATGCTCCAGTGACGAGAAGATGACTCCTTCGCTGACCGCCTCGACGATCACGTGCGGATGCCCCTCCTCGTCGGGCGCGGAGAATTCCTTCCAATGCTGTCGCACGTGTTCATTTTTATCGAGTCCCAGACGTTTCAGGTCCTCGGCCGTACCGACGTAGACGGCTCCGTGCGGCCAATACCCGGGCAAAAAGGCGTTCGACAGATACCAATTACGGCGCTCAAGCAAAACGTCGCCGGGTTGGAGCACGTCGGATAACTTGTCGAGCTGTGCCTTGTCGATCAATGAAGTTCCCTGGCGCGGTTGTCGAATTTTGAAATCGCCGATCCAGGTTGAGACGAGTGACTGTGTGGTGTACTGCACCTGATAGATCAGGTTTCCGAGATCGGCGACCGCGACCTGCACGACGCGTTCCGGGACCGATTGGTTGATTTGTCGAATCGTGTTTTCCGCATCGGCAATGGCGGAGTGGAATTGACTATAAGGAGCTGAAGTCAAAAGGCCGAAGGATTGAAACTGTTCTTGGACGTGATTCTGGTGATAGTACCGGCGGGCCGTTTCGAACATCGTGATATTCTGGGGGCTGGCCAGGTTGTGCCGGATTTTGTCGTAGAGTCCGGGGGGAATTCCCCAGTGCGGCTCCGGCTCGTTCAACTTCGCGACCGCTGCGGAGCGATCGCCGAATTGATGCACGAACTTCAGCGAGGCCTCGTAGAGCATCGATGCGGCCGTAAAATCCAACAGAAATGCGCGAAGCCGCAATTGCTCGTCTTGGACGTCGGCGTAGCGCTGGTACTTCCAAACGACGCGGAGCAGCGCCTCGCGATAGGCGAGATACCGCCGCATCAATTCACGGACATCGTCGTCGTCGGCCTGATTGGTGAACGAACGAGTGCCGTCGTCGAACTCGCGCTGTAGCCGCGAGGCTCGGGCTTCGAGCGTATCGAGTTCGTCGACCAGTCGTGCGATTTGTTTTTCGTCTTCGCTGAGGTAAGCCTCGATGCGCTCCTGCGGCATCGTTTTTAGGTCGAGGCCGCTGCCGCTGAGCGGGTCGTCGCGCAGGCTGTAACTGGCGATCCAGATGCCCGCGACGACGAGTGAGACGACCGCGAGTCGGGATGCGACACGAAGCCATGTCTGTTTTCGCGAGGGCTGAAACACCTTGGCCGGCCGAGGGGCGACTGCTTCATATTCCTCCGCCATACCCCGCAACCGCACACGGAGGTCCGCCTCTTGTTGCCGCAAAGATAACAGCGTCCTGCGATCAAGCGTCGCCCGGATTTGGTGCCAGATTTGTTGTGTCAACCGGCCGGCTCTGCGCCAATAGTTGACGGCAATCACGCCAAAAAACGGGGCGGCAATCATCCAGGTCCAGGCAAACCAATTTGAGAAATAGCTGAACATCCACCAGCCGACGAGCGCATACCAGGTCAAATAGACCGGCAAACCGACGAAGACGCGGTTGGTGGTGATGGTCTTGCGGCCCGGCTGGTCCAGATAGGGAGACGCCGTGCGGACGATCGCGAAGGGGACCAAGTGGTGGATCGTGCCTGCCAGCGCGGGGAAGAACAGCAGCACCAGGCAGAACAGATCCCAGGCCAACTCGCCGAAGAGACGCAGGCCGCGGAACCGCAGCACAGGGGAATCGACGGTCAGGCCCGCGTCGTGCACGCGGTCGCGATAGGCTTTGATGTCGGCGGCGACCGATTCGGTCCGCGGGCGGTCTTTGTCTAGAAAGTGATTGATGGCATCGGAAATCCGCTTGCGGCGCTTCAGCGGAGGGGTGGTTTCCTTGGCGGGGTCTTGCGGTGCTTCGGCCAACGTCTGCAAATCGTCGAGCCAAGGCTCCCACTGGGGTTCGTCGAGATGCACGACGACTGCTTTGAGGCGGGTTTCCAACTCTTGCGTGAGTGCGCGGCGTGCGGTGCGTTCGTTGCCGTCATGTTCCTCCAGGCACTGTTCGACGTCGATCGGCTCGGCGACTTGAATCCAGACGGAGGTGCGAAAGGCGTCCTTGCGTTCGTAGGTGATGCCGAGGGGAACCACCAGCAAGCCTTTGGCTCCTTCGGCCACAGCTTGGAGCGCCATGCGGGCGGCGCCGGAGCGGACCATCTCCACGTGGGCCTGATCGGTTGATTTGCCTTCGGGAAAGATTCCCATCGCGTGATTGTCGACGAACACTTTAGCACCGACGTCCAAGCTTTCGATGTTGCGCTTCACTTCGCGTGCATCATCACTTCCGCGAAAGGCGGGAATCATCCCCAGGGCCTTCATCACCGGGCCAAGGAGGGGCGCCTCGAACAGAGGGGCCTTGGCCATGAACCGCACCGGCCGCTTGGCGACTACGCCGACCAACACGGGGTCGATCAGGGAATTCGCATGATTGGCGCACAACAGGACCGGACCGGTTTGGGGAATCCGTTCCGCCCCGCTGATTTCGATGTTCGGGTAATACTTCGTCGCCAGCCAGCGCACGAGCGTCCGCGCCCAACCACGTTTCTCAACCGCAGGTGGGTGAGACATATCGGGATCTCCGTCCGGGTAAAATGTTCGCCGCAATGCGGTTCGCGTCGCGCAAGTATACTGGTCAAAGTGTCAACGCTCAATTCGTAGTTCGTTGCAACGCGGATGGCAAACGGCCTTTGTCAGGTACAGAAACCGATTGCCGAGTCTCGGCCCATGCGCTCAAAACTCCAACGCCTGCGCCGACGATCCCGCCGATGACGTGTGCCAACGGAATCGGCACCATGTCGGCCGCAGTGCTGTCGACGAATATCGTCTGGCCGGTGGCATATTCGAAAACGATCTTGGCCGCGAATCCGCATAGTACAACTCCCACACCAGCCACCCAACCCCATCGCCGCGCGCCCCTATTCTCACGCAACAGGATCACCGCCGCGAGGACAAACAGGGCGGAATCGATGCCGGACAAACCACGATAGGCGTCGACTTCGGGCATCAGCACGCCGATTGACAACGGGATGAATGCCGCCGAAAAAGCCAAACAGGTCAAAAACGCGCGCCGGTCAGACAGCTCGCACAGCGCTCCCAGAACCACAAACGCCAATGCGTCCCAAAACAAGTGATCCAGCGACCAATGGGTCCAATGGCCTGTGACGACGCGCCAGATTTCGCCGCCGCTGATTGCCGCGGGGTCATATTGCAAAATGTCGGCCGCTGCCGGAATGAAAAACAGGCAGGCGGCCAACCCTCCCAGCAGCAGTGAGATGCCGGGCAGGCACCTCACTGCTGCAAAACGGCTGTTGTCGGACAACACTACACGTCTCCTTGCTCGTCGTGCGGAACGGATTTCCGACGGCGGCGGGCGGCGAAGCCGAGTCCGGCCAGCGCCAAGGCGATGCCGCCGCTGAGCGGATCCAGTGCCCCGCCTCCCGGCACGCTGGGGCCGAAGTTGACATCACGACTTCGTCGCGGCGGCTGCACGACCGGAGCGGTGTTGGACGGCAGCGAGACGTCACGGTTGACGGTGTCGTTGCGGACCAATTGTTGCGGCTCGGCAGCGGCCGTTTCCACCTTAGGGCCAAGGTCCGTCAATGCCTGTTCCCGCAGGCGGCGGAGTTCGGCGAGCTGTTGTTGCTGGGCACGCCGGTCGCGCGCCACCCGCAGCAGGTTGCGGCGGTCGATCTTCCAGCGCTTGTACTCGGCATCGTTTTCCAACACGAGGAACGACGTGTATTCGGTCACGATCGAATACTGCTCGCCGAGCCGGACGATTTCGTCGATTACCTCTGTCCGCGATCCGTTGCGATCGGCCTGCTTCAGCAATCGATTCACCTTCAGCCAAGCCCACATGCGTTCAATCTCGGGGTTGGCGGGATCGACATCGGCCAAGTCCAGCGAGACCGCCTGCTCGATCGGTGCTCCGTTCACCTCGGCCGTCAGTTTGACCTTCACCGGACCGCTCTTACGATAGCGTCCGTATAGACGGACGGGCATGCCGTGATACAGGTTCGGCAGTTGTTTCGGTTCGACGTCGCACACGTCGCCGCCGTCGAAGGTGATCTTCACATCGGCCGCGGCCGGGCGTAGAAGTTTACGGCGGAAGGACTCCGCTTGCCGCGAGAAGTCGTCGCCGTCGGAAAGAAACGCGGCCAAGCCGCCTGCGTCTTCGGCCAATTGCGACAGCAGCGGACGGTTCACTTCGTTGCCCACGCCGATACAGAAGACGCGTGCTCCCGAGGGGCGGGATTGAATCAACTGCAGCAGTTGCTGGCGTTCCGATTGTTCGGTCATTCCGTCGCTGAGGATCACGACGTTGAGCGGGCGATCGGGGTCGCCGTACTTGTAAGCGGTCGCCATCGCCGGGCGGAGCATGGTTCCGCCGCGTCCCTGTTGCGAACGGAGGAAGTCCACCGCCTCGGCTTGCGACTGTTCGGTTACGGGCTGCAGTTGGTTGAAGAGCGTATTCGGTGCAACGTTGAACGTGATCAGTTCAAAGCGGTCCTCGGCTCCCAGTTCCCGGACGAACGCGTCGATCGAATTGCGGGAGATCCGCAATTTGCCGTCCTGGGCCATGCTGCCGGAGATGTCGAGCAGAAACACGTAATCCATGCCGGTGTACGCTTCCGCCAGTTCTTCGCCGGCGGTCAACGTCAGTTGGAAGAAGCCGTCGTCGCTGGATTGTTTCGACGTGATCATGTCGATCCCCGTGTGCGGACGAGCGGCGTGGTAGGCCAACACGACGTCGCGATTCAGGTCTCCGCCGTCAGTTTCCAGACTGGCTTCGTAGTACGAATCGGTGTGTCGCACAACGACGAATTCTTCGCCGTGGCTGGGGCTTTCCAGCTCCTTAATCGGAACCTGCGATTTGACGTGCAAGGTCAGGCCGAATTTCCCCCGCGTTTGAGAGTCCATGCCCGGCCGCGGCGCGGTCGATAGCGGATAGACGTAGGTTGCCCAGTCGTGGTCGAAGTCGAGTTCCTGGTAATAGGTGATCTGTACCTTTTGCTCGGCCCGCGGGGCGATGGGAAAGATTCGCATTTCGAAGTTTTTGTAGTCGACCTGTTCCAACAGGCCCGGATCGCGGCGCTGTTGTTTGTAGCTGTTATAGATTTCGCGGGCCCGTTTCTTTTCCAGGACCTCGCCCACCATCTCCTTGCCGCCGATCCACATACTGAAGTTGGCGACTGACGCGGCCTTGGGTACGGGAAACAGATAGAGCGCTTCGACTTGCCGGTCCTCGGTGTTGCGGAACACCTGTGTCACATGCGTGACGACGACGCCGTTATTAATGGTCACGTCGGCGGTGTGTTCTTCGATTTCCAATACGCCGCCGAACCCGCCGTCGGCAATCAACATGCCGGCGGCACGGGCTTGGGACGGCACAAGAGCCATCGCCGACAACACAGCGGCGACCACGTATAGATACGAATGTCTCAACCAATGTTTCATGATTCCAGTCTCCTACATGTGCGTTCCGCTGTGGATTCGCACGGTGACGTTTCTGACACGGCCGGCCGACACGTATTGAGGATTCGCGGCACGGCACTCAACACATTGAAACTCGCGGAATTGATCAATTCTTCCTGCCTCACTCAGAACAGGCGGGGTGGGCGGTGGAATGTAACGCTGCCCGGGAAATGTCCCGGAATTTCTTGGACCTCACGCTTTCACAAAATCCGCTGTATGCGCGTTATATGGAGGTTCGTTTCTCGCCCTTGAGATGGATCGAGTTCTCGGGCGCTCGGGCTGCGCCGATGCGGGTGGAATTGCCGCCGGCTAATGGCGTTTTTGGTCATTCGAATGTCAGCCACACCTTGCAGAGAGACTGAATCGGGACCACAGCATGTCGAGACGCCTGATCACAAGAGTTGTGTCGCGGCTAACTTTGTGCGTAATGTTTTGTGCGATAACAATCGGCGCAGGACACGGGGCGGCCCCAGTCGCATATCTGATTTATTTGCAGCTTCGAGATTGGAGTCGTGTTGACGTCGATAGCGCCTTAGCTTGTCTTGGAATCGCATCGATAATTCTGTCACTGGCACCGAACCACAGATCTGTGGATATCGTGCTTGTCATATTGGGAGTGGCGTGTCAGGCAATTGTTCTAGGCACTGTGTATTTTTCAGATTACGCTTCCTTGGGTTTTTCATGGGCATCGGTTCTGTGGCCATTGGCGGCATTATTCGTTCTGCAAGACGCCATCCGAAACACTTGTCTGCGCCCTCCATTTGACGTGGATGCTCTGTCGTAGCTTGCACGGCTGCTCTTGTTGGCTTGCCCAGCGGTCTGTTTGCCCGTTGTCCTGATCGCAATGGCGGACAAGCCGCCAGTGGCACCCTGTTTCAATCGTTTCTTCTTGTCAACCGCACGTTCAGCAGAAAGCAGAGTTATGGTGAATAAGCCGCCGGTGATCGATGCCCACACGCACATTTTTTGTTGGGGGGAGAATCCCGCTGACGGTTTTCTGTCACAAAAAACCCGCAATGCGTGGCTGACGCGATTGTTGCTGGTGATGACCGGATTGCGCAGGGAGGCGGGGGAGACCTGGAGCGAGAAGATGCGCAACCGTTATCTGCGGCACGTGCGGTCGTCGCAGTTGGACTATGCGGTTGTGTTGGCCCAGGATGCGGTCTATCGGGCCGACGGTTCGCGCGACGATGATGCGACGCATTTTTACGTTGCGAATGATTATGTGCTGCGGCTTGCTGAAGAGTGTGACAAGGTTGTGCCCGGCTGTTCGATCAATCCGCTCCGCCGGGATTCACTGGCCGAACTACAGCGGTGCCGTGAGGCGGGTTGCCGCTTGGTGAAAGTGCACACGGCCATTCAAGGGGTTGATCCCTCGCTAGCGAAATTCGACCCGTTTTACCGGCTTGCAGCCGATTTGGGTGTCGTGCTCATGTTTCACACCGGGTACGAGCATTCCTGTTCAGTCGTTTCGCAACAGTTCACCGATCCACGACGGCTGGAGCGTGTGTTGGATTATGGCCGGCCGGTGATTGCCGCCCACTGCGGAACGTGCGCGTTTTTCGATCCGGAGGACTATTATCCACATTTCGTGGAAATGATGGGGCGGTACGACAATCTGTATGGCGACACCGCCGTGATGTCGGGTCTGGTGCGTTGGTCGTCGCTGAAACGGCTGAGCCGCGAGGTGCCCAAGTTGCGCGAGCGGATTGTGCATGGCAGCGACTATCCCCTGCCCCCCTCGCGGCTGCCGTTTTTGCGGCGGACGGGGCTGTTTCCGCCGGAGCGCAAGAATCCAATCGATCTCGATCTGCGGATCAAACGCAGCTTCGAGTTTTCCGAGGGTTACACGAATCGCATGGCTGAATTACTCGGCTTAGCGAACCGTGCAGGCAGCGGGGCAAAGCGCCCCACGGGGGAAACCTGCCCCACCGCGATCGCACCCTCTGCGCCTAGATGAGCACGGCGCGCCAGCGAAAAAAACGCGTCCGGGCCGCTGCGCCGCGAGGCATTCGCAGTTTTTGACCCATTGCAAGGAATTCATCGACTCGTTTGGCACACCAGTTGCGTTTGTGTTTCAGCATGACCGGCGAGCAAGTCCCCAGAATGGACGTGACCCGCTGACAAAAAAGGATTCATGCTTTCTCTTTCAACACAAACCAGGAGACAGACGAGATGAATTTGAGTTTTTCCAAAATGAAGTTCCCCATCGCCTTGAGCGCGATGCTCGGCATAGGGGCGGTCGCGGTGGGATCGGGGATGTTGCAGGGCCGCACGCAAACGGCCCGTGCCGATTCGACGGCCACCGCGGCGAAGGCCAACAGCAATGCCGAAAAGCCGGGTAATGAAGGCGTCGCCGGCAATACGGAGGTCGATCTGAATGCCTTGAGTTACATTCTCGGCGTCAACGTTGCCCAGAGCATGCAAGATCAAAAGGTCCCGGTTCAGGCGGACAACTTTATCGCCGGGTTCCAGACCGCGATGGCGGGCAATCCGTCGAAGTACTCTGACGAGGAGGCGGCAGAAGTATTGACGGCGTTTCAACGGCAACAAATGGAAGCCTATTTTGCCGAGCACGCGAAAAAGAGCGAAGAGGCGATGAAGAAAGGGAAGGAATTTCTGGAGAAGAATAAGGCGAAGGATGGGATCAGTGAGACCGCCAGTGGATTGCAATATCGAGTGATCAAAGAGGGCACCGGCCCCAAGCCGGCGGAAACGGATCATGTCAAAGTGCATTATCGCGGCACGTTGACCGACGGCACGGAATTTGACAGCTCCTACAAGCGGGGCGAACCGGCCGAATTTACCGTCGGGCGCGTCATTCCCGGCTGGACCGAGGCCTTGCAAATGATGCCCGAAGGTTCGAAATGGGAGTTGTATATCCCGTCGGATCTGGCCTACGGCCCGCGGGGTGCCGGCGGGGCGATTGGACCCAACGAAGTGTTGGTGTTTGAAGTGGAATTGTTGGAAGTGAAGCCCGAGGAAGAAACCAAACCGCTTTCGATTAAGCTGTCCGATGCAAAAGCGGCTGCGGATTCGACCGAGGAAAGTGCAACGGAGTGAATTGTGTGAAGTGGTGTGAAGCGACAGGAGTGTGGTGAACTCCTGGTGACTCGCCGCGTCCGGTGAATTATTTCGCCGGACGCGGTTTTTCTGTGCGCGGCGGGCGAATGGGGGCATAAGTCGCCGGTGGGGAATAGTGCCCCGTCGGGTCGGAAGCGAAAACTGCAAAAACATGCGAAAAACAGCGTGTTTTCGGGCATTGCAGGGCGGCAGGCCGGTTTAGGCACGGCTGTTGCTATTTGTAAGAGCGACCCGCAATTTCGCGGTTGGCACAAGGAGATCAATCAGATGCAGCATAAGAGTCAATTCTTTCTGGCGATGGCGGTCACAGCAGCCGGCTTTGCCTTATGGTCGACGCGGCACAACCTGTTTCAAAAAGAGAGCGACGCGGCGCCGGTCGAGATTATCGTTGAACGAGAACCTTCGACAAACGTCACACAACCGACATGGAATGAGCCCGCGCCGCCGGTTCGGCGTCCTCCTGCCCCGGCACAAGCCGAGACGCAAACCGGGCCGGCGCGGGCCATTGATGTAACCGATGACACTTTCGCCTCATTGGTGCTCTGCAGCGACAAACCGGTGCTTGTCGATTTCGGTGCCGACTTGTGCGGCGCGTGTCGGATGCTGGAACCGACGATACATGAACTGGCCGGCGAACTTGGCGGGCAAGCGACCGTCGCACGGATGGACGTGGATGCCAATCCCGAAGTCGCCGCACAATACGGCATTCAGGCGTTGCCCACGCTGCTCGTTTTCAAAAATGGCGAAGTGGTCGACGGAGTTGTCGGTGTCGCCTCGAAAGCGGAGTTGCGGGCCAAGATGGATTCTCAATCTGACGCGGCGGTGAAGGGAACGTTTTTATAAAGCCGCGTTGGAAACGACTTCTCCCTCTCCCTTTGGGAGAGGGTTGGGGTGAGGGGCAAACCACGGTTGACGTTCGTTCTGAGTGGCTTCACCGCTGTTGTCTTTGACATAAGGGTCGCAACTCGAACGGCCGGGCCCTCACCCCCGGCCCCTCTCGCGAAGCGAGAGGGGAGAGTATTGGGCGTCATGCCATCACGGAGGACAACCGTTGATGTTGCACCGGCTCTCGGGCCCGGCTCCGCGGGGGTCGGGTTCCAAGGGCCTTAGAACCAACTTTTACATCGGGTGGGCGACGGATTGCCGATTCCAACGGTTTTTGGGCCGTTGGGGAGACCTGCGGTCGCGGTGGTGCGGGGTCAGGAGACCCGCGCACAACATTGAAGACCCGCGCACAACATTGAAGGCCGGTGTACAACATTGAGCCCCGCGTACAACACAGATAAAGATCACGTGGCGTAACGACACGTTCGAACACATTCCCCTCTTTGATGCAAACGAGGATACCTAATGAATATTTCACGACTTGCCAAAGGTGTGATTCTGGCAATTGCGATCACGCCGTTGGCCATCTGGACTCCGGCAGCATACGCAGGCGGCGATGCGCCGGATTCAAGCGACAAACCGTCCTATGAAAAAGTATTGAAAGATGCGACGACGATCGAAGGCGTTGTGCCGCTGTACCGCAAGGGAGGCCGACTGCTCGCCGAGATCGGACCACAACAATTGCACAGCGAGTACCTGGTGCTGACGTCCATCGCCCGCGGGATCGGGAAGACGCCATTGCTGGGAGGCATGACATGGGGTTTCGACGACGACTGGGTCTGGAAATTCCAAAAGGTTGATGACCGCATCCAGATCGTACGGCGCAATATCCGCTTCCGTGCCAACCTGGGCAGCCCGGAATCGACGGCGGTCAAAAATGCATTCACCGACAGCGTGCTCTTCAGCCTGCCGGTGATCACCAAGGGTCCGCACGGTGGCGATTTGGTGGACATCACGAGTGTGTTTATGTCGGACTTGCCGCAGATATCGCACGTGCTGCCGGGATTTTCGTTCGCGGCGGACCGCTCGAACTGGGCCTCCGTCAAGGGGTTTGAAAACAATATCGAATTGGAAGTCGCTGCGACCTACGCCAGCGGCGGACAGGTCAAAATCGACACGGTGGCCGATACGCGGGGCGTGACGATACACGTGCATTATTCCATCAGCCGGTTGATGCCCTCGGACTATATGCCGCGGTTGGCTGACGACCGTGTCGGCTATTTTGTGACTGCCGTTAAGGACTATTCCGACAACGAGAGTGATGATCAATTCGTGCGGCTGATCAATCGCTGGAACGTGAAAAAGGCGGATCCGACCGCGAAGCAGTCGCCGGCCAAGGAACCGATCGTATTCTGGATCGAGAACACCGTGCCGTACAAATACCGCAAGCCGATCCGCGAGGGGATCGAGGAGTGGAACAAGGCGTTTGAAGCGGCGGGGATCCTCAACGCGATTGAAGTCCGCCAACATCCGGACGACGCGACGTGGGACCCCGAGGACATCAATTACAACACGTTCCGCTGGATGACGGCCAATGCCGGTTTCGCGATGGGACCGTCACGGATCAATCCATACACCGGCGAGATTCTCGATGCGGACATCATCCTCGACGCTGACTTCGTCAAAGCGTGGAGCAAACAAATCGAAACGCTGACACAGGAAGAGGTCGCCGCCATGACGGGCGGGGCATTGGACCTGGAATCGTATCGATATGAGCATGTGGATGACGCAGCGGGCGAGCATGCGCGGCATTGCCGCAATTGCCAGCAGATGTCGCGGCAGATCGCCTTCGCGCAGAGTGTACTACCGCTGCACGCCCAAGGCGAACAATTGGCGGAACTTAAGGAAGCAGTGGTCATGCAAGGCTTGAAGGAGGTCGTGATGCACGAAGTGGGTCACACGCTCGGACTGCGGCACAACTTCAAGGCCAGCACGTTCTATAACCTGGACGAATTGCAAAACAAGGAAACGACCGGAAAGACGGGCCTAGCCGCGTCGGTGATGGACTACCTGCCGACGAACATTGTGGCCGATAAGGACAAACAGGGAGATTACTTCTCGACGACGATCGGCCCCTACGACATTTGGGCGATTCAATACGGCTATACGCCGCTGCCCGGCGGGCCGCGCGGGGAAGTCCCGTTGCTACAAAAGATCGCCGCGCGCAGCGGAGAACCCGGGTTGATCTTCGCCACCGATGAAGACACGCGGGGCATCGATCCCGATCCGGACGCAAACCGTTTTGACTTGGGGAACGACCTGATCGGCTATGCCCGCCAGCGCAACGAACTGGTTCGCGAATTGTTGCCGAAACTGGTCGAACGAGCCACGTCGGACGGGAATGGCTACGAACGGGTGCGGCCCATGTTCAACAACCTGCTGTCGATTCAAGGACAAGCCATGCACTTCGCATCGCGGTATGTGGGGGGCGTCCGCATGAATCGCAGCCACGCGGGTGATGCCAGTGCGAAAATTCCCGCCGAAATCGTCTCGCCGGATCAACAACGCGAGGCGCTGGGACTTTTGGAAGACTCGCTGTTCGCCGCAGGGGCATACCAGATTCCGCCGGAACTGTTTAGTCACATGAGCCCGGCGCGTTGGTCCCATTGGGGGAGTGACGTGGCGGAACGTCCCGACTATCCGGTCCACGAAACGATTGCCCTGTGGCAGGACCGCATCCTCGATCAGTTGCTGTCGCGGTTGACGCTGCAGCGTATCGCGGATAACGAATTGAAAACGCCGGCCGATCAGGACGCGCTGACGGTCGCTGAACTGATCACCCGTCTGACGAAGTCGATCTTCAGCGAAGTCGATACGCTGCAGCCGGGGGAATATACGCCGCGGCAACCGGCCGTTGGCAGTCTCCGCCGCAACCTGCAGCGGAGCTACCTGGAACGACTGTCGCAACTGATCCTGAATCAATCGGGCGATGCCTCGGTGGTGGCCGCGGCCGAACTGGGTCAGTTGCGGCACAGCATCGATAACTTGCTGGACGGAAAGATTGAACTGGATGTCTATTCACGTTCGCATCTTCAGGATGTGTCGCAACGTATCGGAAAAGTTCTCGATGCGGGGATTTCCCAGGCGGCGTAATGAGGAATTTGTTGTTCACATGAGCGTCCTTGTAGCCCGACGGACCGGCCGCCGATCCAACGTGGGTCGCGCGGCCGGCCGTTTGTGCTGCCTGCAGGCGCCTGCTTCCCAAATTGCGTTGGGTCACGTAGCATGAACGCGACTTTTTGAAATGGACGAGACGTTGCGGGATTGCGGGATGATGCCATGAAACTTGCTGCGAAAATCATGCTGCTGTTCCTGTTGGCCGTGGTGGCCATCACGGGTCTATTCAGTTTCCTCACGATCCGTCAAGATACGACGGATTTCAGGCAGGAACATGAACAGCGCGCGGCCGATTTAGTCGAATCGATGAAGCCCCACTTGCTGGATGCTTGGAAAGAAGGGGGGCACGATGAGGTCGATCAGGTATTGCGAATCTCGACCGAACGGGTTCGCCAAACCACCGTGCGGTATTTCCGCAGCGACGACAATCCGCCCGGGGAACCCTCGGAGGGACCGACGCCCAACGCACTGGCTTATGTCCGCCACAACGAGCGCGTCACCGAAACTGTAACCGACAGCAACGGCCGCAGCCGCGTGCACACGATCTTTCCGTTGGATGTGGACGGAAAGACGCGGGGGGAGATTGATGTTTCGTCGCCGACCGATCCGGTGGAAGAACAGACTTGGGAGACGATTACCAACTCGGTGCTTTCCGTATTGGGCGTTGCGGCCATTTGCGGTGCGATCATCGTCATTGGCGGCGTGCGGATGATCGGACGGCCGCTCAATCAGCTGGTGGAGAAAACCAAACGGGCCGGCCGCGGCGATTTCAGCGGTCCACTCGATTTGAAGCGCAACGACGAATTGGGGCAATTGGCCGTCGCACTCAATGAAATGTGCGATCAATTGACCGACCAGCGCGAGCGGATTCGCACCGAGACCGCCTCGCGGATCGAAACCGAACATCAACTCCGACACGCCGATCGCCTCAAGACGGTCGGCCGTTTGGCGGCCGGCATTGCCCACGAAATGGGAACGCCGTTGAACGTCGTCTCCGGACGGGCCGGCCTGATCGCCGGTGGCAAGCTGACCGATGAGGAAATCCAAAAAAGCGCGGTGGTCATCAAGAACGAAGCGGACCGCATCGCCAAGATCATTCGGGAATTGTTGGATTTCGCCCGCCGCTCGACGCCGCAGCGTGAATCGGTCGATTTGCGGGAGGTGATCGATCAAGCGGTTGACCTGTTGCGGGCCTATGCTGACAAAGCGAACGTTACGATCGACGTCGAATCGAGCGGCGGAACTTTTCCCGCCCACGTCGATGCCGGGCAGCTGCAACAGGTCGTGACGAACCTGGTGATGAACGCCATTCAGGCAATCGACGGTTCCGGTCAGATTCACGTGCGGCTGTCGGCGGAACACGCGGCCCCTCCCGAGGAGACGGAATTGGAGGCGGGAGAATACTATCGCATCGACGTCGCCGATGACGGCTCGGGCATACCGGCGGACCGACTGCATGAGATTTTTGAGCCGTTTTTCACAACCAAGGACGTGGGGGCGGGAACGGGCTTAGGACTTTCGATCTCGTACGGTATCATCCAGGAACATGGCGGCTGGATCGCCGTCACCAGCGAGGAGGGACGCGGCAGTTGTTTTTCGGTCTATCTGCCGACGTCCGCGGACGTCGAATCGTAGTTTTTTAAGTGGCGGGTTATGGGAAGCGATATGAACGGCAAAGTCCTGATCGTCGATGACGAGCAGAGCATGTGCGAGCTGATCGACACCGATCTGCGTCTGCGGGGCATGGAGACAGCGTGGCGCACGTCGGCCGCCGAAGCGCTCCGCACTGTGCAGGAAGAGGAATTCGACGTCGTGCTCACCGACGTGCGGATGCCGGGAACCGACGGATTACAACTGTGCCGCCAGATTTCCGATAACCGTCCCGATATTCTGGTGGTGGTGATGACGGCCTTTGGCAGCCTGGAAACGGCCGTCGGTGCCATGCGCGCGGGCGCTTATGACTTCGTGACCAAGCCGATCGAGATGGACTTGTTGGCGCTGACGATCGAGCGGGCCTGTAAGCATAGCCATCTACAAAACCAAGTTAGGGTGCTCAGCCAAGCGCTCAGTAAGGCCGGTCGTTTCGGCGAAATGCTGGGGGACAGCCCGGTGATGCAGGGGTTGTACGATCAATTGGCCCGCATTGCCGATTCCGAAGCCTCGGTGTTGATCACCGGCGAGAGCGGCACGGGCAAGGAATTGGTGGCGCGGTCGATTCATCAGAACAGCCGTCGCGCCGACAAACCGTTCGTGGCGGTCAACTGCGCCGCGCTGTCCGAAACACTGTTGGAAAGCGAATTGTTCGGCCATGCCAAGGGGGCCTTTACTGATGCGCGGACCGAGCGTAAGGGGCTGTTTCTGGAGGCCGAAGGGGGAACGTTGCTGCTCGATGAAATGGGCGAGATGCCGATGGCCATGCAGGTGAAATTGCTGCGGGCGCTGGAGGAAAATCGCGTCCGGCCGGTCGGCAGCGACAAAGAGATTCCCTTCGACGTCCGCATTCTCACGGCCACCAACCGCGATTTGGAATCGGCCGTCGAAGAGGACCGGTTTCGCGAGGATCTCTACTACCGCATCAACGTAATCCAGGTCGAATTACCCCCGCTGCGCGCGCGGGGGACCGACGTGTTGTTGTTGTCGCAACATTATGTCGAGCAGTTCGCCGAGAAGGCCCGCAAGGAGATCGTCGGCATCTCGGAACAGGCGGCGGAAAAGCTGCTGAGCTATTCCTGGCCGGGCAATATTCGCGAATTGCGGAATATCATGGAGCGAGCGGTGGCACTGACCCGCTACGAGAAAATCGCCGTGGACGATTTGCCGGAGAAGATCCGTAACTATCAATCGTCCCAGGTGTTCATCGGCGGGGCCGACCCCACCGAATTGGTGCCGATGGAGGAAGTCGAGCGGCGCTATATCCTGCACGTCTTACAGACCGTCGGAGACAACAAGACGCTCGCCGCCCGCGTGTTGGGGCTGGATCGCAAGACGCTGTACCGCAAGCTGAAGCAGTACGGCGTGGACGAGGATTAGCGCAACGTCACCGTCGCTCGATTTCCGAGAAGGGTGCCACTGGCCGCTTGTCCGCCAGTGCGGTGTTACACGCGGCGTCGCAAGAGCGTTGTT
>CALFYU010000751.1 GCA_937952455.1 uncultured Planctomycetaceae bacterium | reverse complement strand
GCGGTAACGGGAACGACCTGCTGATTGGCGGTAAAGACAACGACAAGATCTGGGGCTACGGTGGAAACGACGGTATCCATGGCGACAACGAATACGATGTCTTCTACGGCGGCAACGATTGGATCCACGCCGGCGACGGAAACGACACGGTCTTCGGTTCCGCGGGAGATGACTACATCATCGGGGGCAATGGCAACGACATGCTGGAAGGGGACGCCGGCGATGATACGCTCTACGGCGAAGCCGGAAATGACCGCTTGTGGGGCTTCGCCGGCGATGATCGACTGTATGGCGGAACCGGCTACGATACGCTTTACGGCGACGACGGCGATGATTACCTGGACGGCGGCGATGATGGTGTGACCGACCAGCTGTACGGTGGGTCGGGCCGCGATACGTTCCAGAGCAACGGCGGCTGGACATCCATCTTCGGTACCTATCGCTGGCAAAACGACGGCATCAACGACTATTCGGCCGCCGACGATACCGTCGAAGGCGCCTGGCTGCATGTTGTTAGTTCGCCGTACACATTCAGGCTCTAATCTGCATCTCACGAACCTGAGCAAATTCCGGCCGGGGCGGACCGCCGCCCCTGTCGGAATCGCTTCTGTCCAACAGCCGGAAACAGATTCAACTTCCTGGCGTCTTCACTTTATGGCGCACCGGAAAACACGAGCCGTAACAAGCACGCTTCGGATTCTCATCGATCCCGCGTGGCGACCAGTGCCCGCACGAGTAGATTGTCGTTCGCCCGCTGCATTGGTATCATCCGCTTCGGAGATTTGGTGTTCGGACTCGAAAACCGGTGTCCCGGTAAAGGGGATCCGGAGTTCGAATCCCTCTCTCCGCTTGCCCGCTATCCGACGAAGCCCCTTGAACTTGATTTCCTGGGGCTTTGTTGCGTCATCCGCGGGGCCGCTTGTCGCTCACGGCCCAATTCGATACACATGAGATCGGCCAACAGTGCCCACGAACTCATTTCCCGAGTCCCCCAGGTCATATTTACGATGTATGGACACGCCGCCATGAGCACGCCACAGACGACCAATGTTCGAACCCGATTCGCCCCCGCCGCCGCGATCGCCGCCCTTTGCCTGACCCTCGCCGCGATCCTCACGCCCCCCCTGTTAGCCGGTCACAACAGCAACAAAGGGCTAGGCGGTATCAAGGTCGGGACGTTCTATAACGACGAACGCCAATTCTTCAGTGTCGAAAACGGCTTGCCATCCGATGCCGTGGATAGCGTGGCCGTCACCGCCGACGGAACCGTGCTCGCGGCGACGGATAAGGGATTGGCCCAGTTGTCCGGCGATGCGTTTCAACCGGTCGCCGACGCGGCGGGGCCTGTCACGCGGGTTGCGCCTTGGGGAGAGGGAGCCATTTTTCAAATGGGCGGCGCCGTCATGCAATACCAAGCGGGCCGCGTATCCACGTTGTTGTCGCTGCCGACGGATTGGAATGATGGCAGCGAACTCTTGTGGTTGGGAGGCAGCAAGAGTGTGCTGCTGGGGACCACCAAGGGGCTGTTTTACGCCGATGGGCAGACGGTGCGGCCGTTCGCAAATTTCGCCGACCTGGCATCGGCCGACACGGCGGTTTACGCCACGTCGGTCAGCCCCACGGGTGATCTCGCGGTGGGGACGTCGACCGGCCTGTACGAGCGCAACGAACAAGGGGAATGGAACAAACTTCTGCCGGCGGCCGGGAGTTACAGTTGGGCACCGATAGACGTCCGTGGCGTTGCTTATGACGACAAGAATCAGTTGTGGTTCGCCTGCCCGCAAGGAGCGGGGGTACGAACGGATGGCAAATGGCAACTCTTCACCGGAGCGGAGGGACTTCCCTACGACGATTTCACCGCGCTGGCGGTCGGCAGCAGCGGCGCCTGGTTCGGCACCAAAATCGGCGCCATCCACTATCTCGATGGCCAGTGGTCCTATCGCCAGGGCCGGCGTTGGGTTCCCGATGACGACATCCATGACGTCGCCGTGGCTCCCAATGGCGATGCGTGGTTCGCCACGGCCAACGGGGTCGGCCGCATCCGCCGCGTGGAACTCACCCTGGCGAAAAAGGCCCGCTTCTTTGAAGAGGAAATCGACAAATATCACCGCCGGACGCCGTATGAATTCGTGCTGTCGGTCACCGTCGACGAACCGGGCCAAAAAACCGGCGTTCAGCAGCACGACAGCGACAACGATGGGCTGTGGACCTCGATGTACGGAGCAGCGGAGTGTTTCGCGTACGCGGCGACCAAGGACCCCAAATTCAAAGAGCGGGCCGACAAGGCGATGCGGGCGATGGAATTTTTAAGCGACGTCACCCAAGGCGGCGAGCATCCCGCTCCGCCCGGATTTCCGGCGCGAACGGTACTGCCGATCGACGGCCGCAATCCTAACGATCACGACGACCGCGAAAACGACCTCCGCAAACAGAAACGCGATCCGCTCTGGAAAGTCATCGAACCCCGCTGGCCGGTGAGTGCCGACGGCAAGTGGTACTGGAAAACCGACATCAGTTCCGACGAACTGGATGGCCACTATTTTCTGTACGGCCTGTACTTCGACCTCGTTGCCGAGACGGATGAGGAAAAGGCCATGGTCCGCAAAGTGGTGGCCCGCGTTACGGATCACCTGATCGCCCACGATTTTCAAATGGTCGACCATGACGGGAAACCCACCCGCTGGGGACGTTTCAGCCCCAAGGAACTCAATCGCGATCTGGATTTCTCCACCGGTTTGCGGGGCATGAACTCCCTGAGCGTGCTGAGCTACCTCAAGGTCGCCGCACATGTCACCGGCGATGAGAAATACCAGCAGGCCTATATGAAATTGATCGACGAGGACCTCTACGCCGCCAACGCGCTGGTCGCCAAGCGCCAAATGGGCATCGGCACGGGCAATCAGTCGGACGACGAAATGGCCTTCATGGCCTATTACGGGCTGCTCAACTACGAAGACGATCCCGAACTGCGGATGCACTACCTGATTTCGCTGATGCCGTATTGGAAACTGGTCGAAGCGGAGCGGAATCCGTTGTTTAACTACATCTTCGCGTCCTGTTTCGACACGATTGAGAGAGGGGATTATCGGAGAAAAACGCCGGAGTCCTGTTTGACCGATGCGCTATTCACACTCAAGCGGTATCCCCTGGACCGATTCCGCTGGGGGTACAAAAACAGCCACCGCAAGGACATTCAATTCCTGGAAGGAGGCTGGTTCGAATATTGGTGGCGGAACAAACGGGGCTATCTGCTCACCGGCGTCACGCTGCCGATTGATGAACGCTTCGTCGAACATTGGAACAAGGACGTCTGGGACCTGGACGAAGAGGGCAACGGCAAGAGCCTCGCCGACGGCACGTCGTTTCTGCTGCCGTATTATATGGGGCGGTATTTTGGGTTTATTATTGAGGAGTGATGCTGGCCTGTCGTTGTGTCAAGGTCTCCCCGGTCGTCGCTTTGGGAGACCTTCGGTCGACGGGTGTGCGGGGTCTGGAGACCCGCGCACAACGTCGTCCATCGCGGCCCCCCGGCAAAGCCGGGGGCTGAGAGGGTCGTAATGGCGAGCGACGAGCATTGGCTCGCCGGTTTCACCCCCGACCACAACAGCATTTCGATCGCATATTACAAAATCGAATAAACCACCACCTGCACCAACACCGCAAGCGATGCCCAAATTTTGAGGTTCGATGTCCAACCGCCGCTACCGTCGGGGGGCGTCGCGGCGGAACGGGGTAGGGACAGCACCCACAACAGTAGCGCCAATTGCAGGGCGACGAAAATCACCCGCACACCGGGCAGCGGGATCGTCAGTAACGCATTGCGAAAAAAATCGCCGATGTGATGCAGCGGAGTCATACGGCTAGTCGCCCCCTTCGACGTTTTGCATCTTACGGTGATAAACCAGCCCGGCAATTTTCTCGTCCGGTTCCGGCTTGGTGCACAAACTCACCACGACGACCAACGTCAGCGAGACCAAAAACGCCCAGACCGAAAAGTACAAGAACGGCTCGGCGATTTGAAACAGCGGCTGGGTGCCGATTGCGGAATAGACGCTCTCCTGATTGAGCGCGAATAGCGTGACAGAGAAGGCCACGCCGCTGACAAAACCTACAAACGCCCCGATCCCCGTCGCCCGTTTCCACAACACGCCGCACAGCAAAATCGCCAGCGCCGGTCCTTGGAAGAAAGCCATCAGCGTTTGGAAGATCGCATAGATCCCCGAACCCTCCATGCGGCTGACGACGACGGCGAATCCGACCGCCCAAATGATCAACAGCACGGTCACCACTCGCCCCACGCTAAGCACCCGTTCGTCGCTGACGTCGGGGTTGAAGAACCGCTTGTAAAAATCGTTGGTGACGATCGTGGCGGCGGAGTTTAGATAGGAATCGACGCTCGACATCAGCGCCGCTAAGAACGCCGCCAGGAATAATCCCCGCAGCCCCATCGGCAACAATTCGGCGACCAGCACGGGAAAGGCCGTGTCGGCGTCCTGCAATTCAGGATATCTGGCAAAGGCAATCACTCCCGGCACGGCAATGATAATCGGGATCAGGTTTTTCAGCAGCGCGCCCCAGACATAGGAGGCCTTCGCGGCAAACTCACTCTCTGCTCCCAGTGAGCGCTGCACGATCGCCTGGTTGCCGAACCAATAGGCGGGGGAAAGGACCATCCCCAGGCCGATCAGAATCCCCGGCCAGGGAAACGGGCTGCGAGTATCGACCGGCAAGATCAATTCCGTGTGCTCGATCCGCTCCGGATCGACGGATTTGAGAATTTTCAGTTCTGCGTCGTCACTTTGTGCGGCTTCGAGTTCGGCAATCCGCGCTTCGCGGTGGCGAGCTTCATTTTTCCGCACGGCATCGCGCAGCGGGCCGATGCCGCCGAAGTCGTTGATGCCCATCACGACCACGAGCAGACACCCGCCGATCATCACCACGCATTGAATCGTGTCGGTGTACACGACCGCCGCCAATCCGCCGGCATACGTGTAGACACCGACCAGCGCCGCCGTGAGCACGATATAGGCCAGCGTCTGCGATTGGGCTTCCAGCAGGTCGATCCCCAACAGGCCGTTCATCATCTTAGCCGAGGCGAACAGCATGATCCCCAGGTTGCACGCCATGAAGCCGAGCCAACACAGGGCCAGCGCCGCCCGCACCGCGGCGTTGTAACGCCGTTCCATGAACTCCGGAATCGTGTAAACACCCGATCGCCAGAAGAAGGGAATGAATACAAAGGCCCCGATGATCATCGCCGGGATGCAGCCGATCCATTCAAAGTTCCCCACCGCCATCCCGAACGAATAAGCGGCGCCCCCCACGCCGATAATATCCGTGCCGCCAATATCCGACGCGACCAGCGACATGCCGATCACCCACCACGGCAAGCTCCGCCCGGCGAGGAAGTAGTCCTTACCGGTATGGATCCGCCGCCCCAGATACAACCCCAGTGCCAGCGTTCCACCGAGATAGACCACCAATACGAGATAATCAAGCCCCGCTAGTTTCCCCGGCATCTAATGTCGTTTCGTCGTCGGCTAGGAAACGGAAAAAAACCTCGCGCCAAGAGACCTTGGATGGAGAACAGATACGTTATTCGCCGTCGGTCCGGAACGGCGATGCCGGCAGGCCTTCCTTGTTGAACAGGTTTGGCTCGGCCACGTCGCTGAATCCGAAACGGACTGCCTGTGGTTTGGGGACCATGTCGCTGTGGACGACAATCCTATCCCCTTCGATCGAGGCCTCCGCATCGACGAATTTGCCGTCGGCGCCGGCGACTTGGAAATGCGTCAGTGCATCCCCTTTGGCCATCAACCCGCCGCCGACGTGGTCGAAGGAGACGATCGCCTTGCCATCTTTAAACGCGACGGACTTAAAGAGCGGGCCGGAGTGCACTAGCTCCTCCCCATGCGCAATCGCACGGGCCGCCAGCCCGAGCCGGCGGCCGACCTCTTGCTTGTTTTTGGGGTGGATGTCCTGCACGTTGCCAATATCGGTCGTCACCACCATGCCGGTCTTGGGCAGCGCCAAGGTCTTTCGCTGTGCATCGCGGACCACGGGCGCCCCGCCGGCCGGCCAAGAGGGGATGCCCCGGTAATCCCACGGCGCAATTTGCACGAACAGAAACGGGAAATCTCCCTGCCCGAATTCCTCGCGCCAGCCGGTGATCATCGCCCCGAACAGC
>CALFYU010000750.1 GCA_937952455.1 uncultured Planctomycetaceae bacterium | reverse complement strand
CGATGCACAATTCGCCGTTGCCTTCACACGCTTCGCAGCGTCCGCCGGGTTTGTTAAAGCTGAAGCGTCCCGGTCGGTAACCGCGGACCTTGGCGTCCGGCAGGCGGCAATACAGTTCGCGGATTTGATCAAACACGCCGGTATACGTGGCCGGGTTCGACTTGGGCGTGCTCCCCAGCGGTTGCTGGTCGACGGTGATGACTTTGTTGATCTGCTCGATGCCGAGAATCTCATCGTGCGCCCCGGGGATTCCCGCCCCGTGATGCAGGCGGCGGGCCAGCGCCACAGCCAACGTGTCTTCGATCAAGGAGCTTTTGCCTGATCCCGAGACGCCGGTGATACAGGTCAAAGTTCCCAGCGGGATGCGGAGGTCGACGTCGCGGAGGTTGTGGTGCCGCGCGCCGTGCACCTCCAACCAGCCTCCGCCCGGCGGGACCGTCTTCGTATCTTGCATGCGGCGAATGGTGGGAATCGTGATCTCTTCACGGCCTGACAGATATTGGCCGGTGAGGGAGGACTTTTTCGAGGCCAACTGTTTGGGGGTCCCCTGCCCCACGACCGTCCCGCCCAGTCGTCCCGCGCCGGGTCCGAAGTCGTACAACCGGTCAGCGGCGGTGATCACTTCGCGATCGTGTTCGACGAGGATCAACGTGTTATTCAAATCTCGCAGTTTTCTCAATGCCGAGAGCAGTTTGCCGTTATCGCGGGCGTGCAGGCCGATGGTCGGCTCGTCCAGCACATACAGCACGCCGGTCAACGCCCGTCCCACCTGCCCGGCCAGCCGAATCCGTTGCGTCTCCCCGCCGGAGAGCGTGGGCATCGGCCGCGCCAGGGAGAGATAATGCAATCCCACGTCGACCAGAAATGACAACCGGTTGCGCACCTCGTGCAACAAATCGCCGGCGATCCGTTTTTCCGTTCGGGACAATTTCCAAGTCTCGAAAAACCGCAGACTCTCCCGCAGCGGCATTTCGCAGATTTGCTGTAGCGTCTTATCCCGCAGCCGCACAGCAGCCGCATCGGAGCGCAACCTGCTGCCATGGCAGATCGAACAATGCGTCTCGCCGATCATGTCCCGCAGCCGCTGCCGATAGATGAACGACACCCGCGTCGACTCTTCAACCGCAGGGTACAGCCCCTTGTATTGGATCTTGATGCCGGACTTCTCATCCAGTTCGATCCAGCGCTCGCCGCTGCCGTAGAGCACCAGCCGTTGATGTTGCGGCGCCAAATCCTGAAACGGGACGTCGAGCGGCAAGCCGAATTCGCGGTCCAGCGCGGCCAGAATCGCTTGGAATTGTTTATTCTTTTTGACGTCCGGCCAGACGGCGACCGCGCCGTCGGCGATGCTCCGTTTGGGGTCGGCAATCAGTGCAGCCAGATTCGTTCCTTGTTGCGTCCCCAGACCTTCGCACGCCTCGCACCAGCCGAGTGAACTATTGAACGAAAAACTGTGCGGCGTGAGCTGTTCAAGACTGGTGCCGCACTTTTCGCAGGCCAAATGCAGGCTGAACCGATCGACGCGCCACCCGGGTTCGAGCCGGTCGTCGTCGCAGTGCGCGACCAACAACGTCCCGCGCCCCAACTCCAGCGCGGACTCGACCGAATCGGCGATCCGCGAACGGGAACGGCGATTGACAGTCACACGGTCGACGACGATTTCGACTTGCAGCTTGCGGCGGCGGTCCCATTCGGGCATCTCCTCCAGCCGGTAGGTCGTTCCCTCGACCCGCACGCGAAGAAAACCCTGCCCTTGCAGCCGTTCCCAAAGCTTCTCAAACGATTCCCCGACACGTACCTCCACCGGTGCGAGGAGCAGTATCTTCGTGCCCGATGCAAGTGACAGGATTTTTTCGATGACCTCGTCGGTCGTTTGTCCGGCCACCGGGATATTGCAGTCGGGACAATACGGCGTGCCGAGCCGTGCATACAAGATTCGCAGGTAGTCGTAGATCTCCGTCACGGTTCCCACCGTGGAGCGCGGCGTGTGGCCGGTCGCACGTTGTTCGATGGCGATCGCCGGTGGCAGCCCGCTGAGGTGTTCGATCCGCGGCTTGGGCATCTGCCCCAAGAACTGCCGCGCATAGGCCGACAGCGATTCAACATAGCGCCGTTGCCCCTCGGCGTACAACGTGTCCATCGCCAGCGAGGTCTTGCCGCTGCCGCTGGGACCGCAAAAAACGCTCATCCGATTGCGGGGGACCTTCAAATCGACCGCCCGCAGATTGTGCTGCGCGGCGCCGTTAACGACGATGTCCCGCTGCTGTTTGTTCCGTGCGGCAGGTGAGCCGTTGCGGCTTGGTTTCTTTCGCCGTTTGCTCGGAGGTTTCGGCGCGAACGCTTCGGCGAGCGCCCTGCCGGTGTGAGACCCCTTGGCGGCGGCCACAGTTTCGGGTGTCCCTGCGGCGACGATTTCGCCGCCCCCCTCACCCCCTTCGGGACCGAGGTCGATGATCCAATCGGCCGTTTTGATCACGTCCAGATTGTGTTCGACGACGAGCACCGTATTGCCCGCTTCGACGAAACCGTGCAGCACTTCCAGGAGTTTTTCGACGTCTGCAAAGTGCAGCCCCGTCGTCGGCTCATCCAGCAGGTAGATCGTCCGCCCGGTCGAGCGTTTGCCCAACTCGCGGGCCAGTTTGATGCGTTGGGCTTCGCCACCGGAGAGGGTCGGCGAGGGTTGCCCCAGTTTGACATAGTCGAGTCCCACGTCGTGCAACGTCTGCAACAGTTTGGCGATCTTGGGGACGTTTTGGAAATGTTCCAGCGCTTGCTGGACGTCCATGTCGAGCACTTCGGCAATGTTAGCCCCTTTGAAGCGGACCTCCAACGTTTCATGATTGAACCGCCGGCCTTTGCAGACCGGGCAGGTAACCCACACGTCGGCCAGGAAGTCCATTTCCAATTTGTTCGAGCCGTACCCCTCGCACGCTTCGCACCGTCCATCGGCCACATTGAAGCTGAAGCGGCCGGGCTTGTAGCCGCGGACCTTCGATTCGGGGAGTTGCGTGAACAGATCGCGGATTTGATCGAACAGTTTGACGTAAGTTGCCGGATTGCTGCGGGGAGTGCGGCCGATGGGCGATTGGTCGATATCGATCGCCTTGTCCAAGTGCTTCAACCCGTTGATTCGGCGGTGCTTGCCCGGTTTGCCTTTGCCGCCGTTGATGTCGCGATTGAGTGCCTGCCAAAGAATGTCATTGACCAGCGAGCTTTTGCCCGACCCGCTGACACCCGTGATGCAGACAAACGTTCCCAGCGGAATCGAGACGTCGATCTGCTTGAGGTTGTTGTGCTCCGCCGCCACAATTTTCAATTTGGCCGCACCCGGTTTGCGGCGTTTCTTCGGGACCTCGATTTGCTGTTTTCCGGCGATGTACTTGCCGGTCAAGCTCCGCGGCGCCTTTTGGATTTGCGCCAGCGTCCCCTGCGCGACGATCTCCCCGCCGCGGACGCCCGGTCCGGGACCGAAGTCGATAATGTGGTCGGCGGCCCGCATCGTCTCTTCATCATGTTCGACCACGACGACGGTGTTCCCTTGGTCCCGCAGATGCAGCAAGCTGTTCAGCAATTGCGTGTTGTCACGGGGATGCAGCCCGATCGACGGTTCGTCCAAAATATACAGCACGCCGACCAGTCCGCTGCCGATCTGCCCGGCCAAACGAATCCGCTGGCTTTCGCCTCCAGAAAGGGTCGACGCCGTTCGCTCCAGCGTGAGATAGTCCAGCCCGCACTGCAGCAGGAACCCCAGCCGGCCGCGGATCTCCTTGAGGACTTCCGTGGCAATGAATTGCCGCGCATCGTCGAGGTCAAGTTGTTGAAAAAACTCCACGGCGGCGGCAATGCTCAAGCCGCACACGTCCGACAGGGATAAATCCGCTGGTAAACCCCGCTTGCGATAGTTGGGTGATGCAGTGGTGATCCGCACGCGCCGCGCCTGTTGGTTGAGTCGGGCCCCGCGGCAGGTGGGACAACCGACGATCTCCATGTACTTTTCGAGTTGCCGCCGCCGCATCGGATTCTTGGCTTTGCGGTAACTTTCCAGCAACTCGGGAATGAACCCCTCCCATAACCCGCCATGTTTCCAAACGCCGCCCGAATGCCGCCACGCGAACGTAATGTTGCGGTCTCCCGTTCCGTAGAGGAGTTGTGCTTGAACCGCTGCCGGGATTTCGCGCCAAGGCATTTTCAGCAGCGAATCTGCGGGCAGTCCGTGCTCCTTCTCGATGAACGCCGCCGCCCCGCGATAAATGTGCCGCCGCCAACGGCCGACCTTGCTCAACGGGCCAATCAGGTCAATCGCCCCCTTGGTGATCGAACGCTTTTCGTTGGGGATCAATTTCTGATGATCGAAATCATGCTTCATCCCCAGACCGTTACAGTCGTGACACATGCCCAGCGGACTGTTGAAGCTGAACAATTGTGGCGACGGCGGTTCGTAGCTGATGCCGCAATGTGTGCAGGCATAATGAGAGCTATACAGCCGCTCGGCGGCGGACTGGGACCGCTTCTTTCGGGGTCCCCGTTCGGCGGCCGATTCGGGGGCAGCGATCAGACTGCCGCCGGAGAGCCTCAGCGTCTTCTCGACCGCTTCCGCCCGACGGCCGCGCTGTTTCGTCCCGGCCACCAGCCGATCGACGACCACTTCGATGTTGTGCCGCATCTGCCGGTCGAGTTGCAGGTCATCGGTCAGACTGACCACGTTGCCATTGACCCGCGCGCGGAGATAGCCCTGTTTGAGCAGATCCTCGAATAGATCGCGATACTCCCCTTTCTGCTGCTGAATCAGCGGCGCAAGGATTTGCAGCCGCGTCCCGTCGGGAAGTTGCGCGATGTTGCCAGCGATCTGTTCGGGAGTCTGCGCGGTGATCGGCCGGTCGCATTTGTAGCAATACCCTTGTCCGACCCGCGCGAAGAGCACGCGGAGGTAGTCGTAAATCTCGGTGATCGTCCCGACGGTGCTGCGGGGATTGCGACCGGTTGATTTCTGCTGAATGGAAATCGACGGTGACAGTCCCGAGATCGCGTCGACGTCCGGCTTGGGGAGTTGGGCGAGGGACTGCCGCGCTTAGCTGGAGAGGGATTCGACATATCGCCGTTGCCCTTCAGCGTAGAGCGTGTCGAACGCCAAGGAACTTTTGCCCGACCCGCTGACGCCGGTCATCACGACAAGTTGGTTGCGGGGGATCGTGAGATTCACGTTGCGCAGATTGTGTTCCCGCGCGCCGCGCACGACGATTTCAGTTTCGGACATCGAGGACTATGAGGGTATGCAGAAATGGCCGGCTGGCCGTGGGGAAATTCGTTCGGTAACGTACGGTGAATTATACGGCGGGGGCGATACCGGCAACAACCGACGCAAATTCGGCGTCGGTTCGCGTTACCCCTCCGGAAAAACCGGGGGGTCGTGGA
>CALFYU010000749.1 GCA_937952455.1 uncultured Planctomycetaceae bacterium | reverse complement strand
CGATACAACCGACGGCGCGGTCCCGCATTCTCCGTGGATCTCCACGCGCCGGTTTCGAGATAACACGTCTTGGCATCGCCCTGGTCATTTCCGGCGGAATCCCATGAACTCGCCCACATTTACCGACACCAAGATCAAAAATCGTCACCGACATCACATTTGGACGTGCGTCGCCACCGTTTTGATCACCTGCGGCCTGGGCGTGACGGGCGGTCCGGTCCGGGCAGCGGTCCCGATTCCGACACGGCCGCTGCATACCAATCTTCGCAGTTTCAGCATTCCGTTTCGCTACGATCCTGCCGAAGTTCGCAAGGTCGGAGCGACTGAGGTTCAGCTGTACGTATCCGACGATCAGGGAATCAAGTGGCGCAAAAGCCAGGCGGTCGCCCCCGAAGCGGGACGGCTTTCCTTTAACGCCCCCGGCGACGGAGAATATTGGTTTACGATTCGCACAATGACGGCCAGCGGCAATGTCATTCCGACGACCGACCGTATGGAACCGGAAATCAAAGTCGTCGTGGATACGTCGGCCCCGCAATTGTATTTAACCGTGCGGCAAGGCCAGCCGGGATGGGCTCAATTGACTTGGCGGGCCGTCGATGAACATCTCGACCCGTCGACGCTGACTTTGCACTACAAGAACGTCAACAGCTCACGATGGACGCCGCTGTCGATCGCGCCGGCGGCCGAGGGGCAGACGCAATGGGCGATCCCCAACGGCGGAACGATCGTCGTCAAAGGGACTGTTCAAGACTCAGCCGCGAATTCGGGCAAAGCCGACATGCAAACGTCGATCGCTCCGGCAACCGACATTGTTCCTAAGACCAACGTTCCCAAATTACGCGAGCCGGTCGCCGACAAATCACCGACCCCGCTGAGCAATGCCGAACTGCACATTCCCAAGCAATTTGCCGCCACGGACGACGTCGACGCCGGTTTCCAACCGGTTCCGCAACGCGCCGATCCGGACCCGTTTGCCCAGCAGCCGCCACAACAAGAGCAGATGATCTCGAATACCAAGCCGATCCGGTCCCGCTGGCACGAGGACGACGATGCCGATTCCGCCTCGCCGAGCGATCGGGGCCGGGACGAGACATCCCACGTGCGGTTTCGCTACGTGAACTCCCGCGAATTCAATATCGGCTACAAAATCGACGACGTTGGGCCGTCAGGTGTGAGTGCGGTCGAAGTCTTCATGACGCAGGACAACGGCGATTCGTGGTGGAATTACGGCGTTGACAACGATCGCAAAAGCCCCGCCCGTGTGAAAGTGCCCAAAGAGGGGCGGTATGGGATCGCGCTCCGCGTTCGCAGCGGCGTGGGTCTGGCATCCGAACCGCCTCAACCGGGCGAGCGGCCCGACATGGACATTGTGGTCGATATCACTCCGCCACAGTTGCGGCTGTTGCCGCTGGAGCAGGGACAAGGCGTCGCCAACAACCAAATTCTCATTCAGTGGGACTTGGAAGACCAGAACTTGGGTGAGGAGCCGATTACCCTGTTCTATGGTGGATCGGCCAATGGCCCCTGGCACGCGATCGCCGGGGCGCATCGCAACTCCGGCCGCTACTTGTGGAAAGTGGGCCAAGGGGTGCCTTCGAAGCTCTATATCCGCATCCAAGCCCAAGATGCGGCGGGCAATACGCAATCGGCGTCCACCGATTACCCGGTGCTGGTCGATCTGGCCCGTCCCCGCGCTCGGATCGTCGACATCGAGCCGGAACAGGCCGGTGAACGGCGCTAGTGGCCTCGAGTGATCAGTGGCCAGAATGTGATGTCTGCCAAGCCGGACGGCATTTGTGCGCTTTCCAAAAGGCCTGAAGCCTACCGTCTCAAGGCATTGCCCGCACGCCGGTGAACCGGCATTGTCCGCCCAGCGGTATTTGGCCCGCCGTTTACGGCGGGTTTTGCTCGACCGGTCGATCCCCAGAGCCTCGTGTACGGGGCTTCTCGCTGCGCGGCTTGAGCCACCCTGCCGACTGCAATCGCGCCGGGGCCGAAAAGCGTCGCTATTTCGACTACGATCGACATCAAATCGATGACACTCCACCAAGACGGCCACGAGGCTCCCTCCAATCACTACGTTTACATTATCCATTTTGCGATAGTCACTTACGTCGTTTTTTCGTTTTCTGGCCCCGCTGTGGCACGCGATTCGCGTTTTCTCCTCTCTGTAATCGGCAGTAATGAGACGACCAGCGACAGTACCAAATGGAACCACATACCGAACCGTGATATCGGGGAATCCGTTTCAAGCTGCACAGTGACTCTGACAGCCAATAGCAACCTACCCGGCAGGCTCGCCGCAATCCCCGTTTCTAGACCGCACGCTGGTCGACTGGCGGGCCTGCCGTTTTGAATAAATGGAAAAAGCCACCAGCCTGATGGACTGGTGGCTTTTTCGCGCGCTGAGGCACCCGGGAAGGCGAGGCTCCGCCAAGCCATTGGGTCGTGTGCGTTTATGGGGACCTGTTCAGCATGGGAGAGCAATTACGATGGGCGCCGCACGGCGGGAGGCTGGGCC
>CALFYU010000748.1 GCA_937952455.1 uncultured Planctomycetaceae bacterium | reverse complement strand
ATCCTATAGAATTCGCGGCGGGTCGGCGTGAGGCTTGCGGGGACAGGCTTGAGATGTTGCCGGGCCGATCTTGGCTTGGTCGGGGAATCCCGGCAGCCCGCGGGTTTTTCCGCAACGTATCGAAAAATCAGGTGCCGCAAAGTTCCGCCTCCCAGAGATTCACGAGCACTCGAATCGGGCGGATTATTTGACACTTATTGAAAACGAGCAAATTAGTCGGGTCAATTTCGAGGGAGTTGTGCGAATGCACTCTTTGTTCCTGCGATCAGCGGCGGTATTTGGAATTCTGGCGGCGATGGCGACGACGGGCGGTGCGGCCGATCCTCCCTCGGCAAAATTGGCACTGAGCTTCAAACCGAAGCAAGTCGACGTCGAATACGATATCCCCCAGGAAAGCGAATACGCTAAATGCAAAGTGACCGTCGTCCGCAAAGGCAAGGCGTCCGGCTGGGTTGTGCTGGGGCCGGGCGGGGAGACGCTGCGGCGGTTCATGGACACCGACGGCGACAACATCGTCGACCATTGGGGCTATTATCTGCGGGGTTTGGAGGTCTATCGCGACATTGATTCCGATGCCGACAACAAGATCGACCAATTCCGCTGGATGAACACCGCCGGTTCGCGATGGGGAATCGATGACAATGCCGACGGCTACGTTGACCGCTGGAAGATGATCTCGGCCCAGGAAGCCAGCCGGTCTCGAAAAAGTTGCTGGAAGAAGTCGCCGACGGGGCAGCGAAACTCAAGAAGAACCAGTCCGCCAATGGGATTGACGGCAAAACCCGCTGGATGCAGTTCATCAACTCGATCCCCGGATTGATTCCCGCCGAGCAACTCGGTGCGCCGCAGGACGTGTACGTCTATGACAACGCGATGGCCACGGTGGAAACCGGGTCGGACACGGCGCTGGTTCAACTCGGCGAGATGGTCCGTGTGGGGGACAGTTGGAAAATCGCCGGCATTCCGCGGTTGATGGGCAAGGATACTGTCCAGGTCGGCGGAATCCTCATGAATCCAGCGATCGCCGACGTCGCGGAGCCGCAGATGGCGGCGGACGACGAGGATCCCGAAGTGAGTAAACTGATCGAACAGTTGCAGGAACTGGATAAAAACAGCCCGGCGCTGACCGCCAGCCGCACGGCGATGACGAAGTATTATTCCGCTCGGGCCGACTTGCTAACGAAGTTGCGGGCGCTGTCGAAATCGGACGAACTCCGCGACCAGTGGACGCGGCAGCTGACCGACGGTCTTGCCGCCGGCGCCCAGACGGGCGTCTACCCCGAAGCGCTCGAGCGGTTGAAGAAATTGGAAGCGGAATTGGAGAAATCCAGTAGCGAAGCGCCGACGTTGGCCTATGTCTCCTATCGCCGGATGCTGGCGGAGTACAACGTCGAGATTCGCGATGCTTCCAACGACGAGCGGAACAAGATCCAGGAAGACTGGCTGAAACAATTGGAAACGTTTGTGGACAAGCATGCCCTCGCCGAAGATGCACCCGAAGCGGTCCTGCAGATCGCCATCGCCGAGGAGTTCAACGGAAATTCCGAAAAGGCCGAGACCTGGTATGCCAAGTTGATCAAAGATTATCCCGAATCTCCGTCGTTGCCTCGCGCGAAAGGGGCGGTGCGGCGGATGACGTTGGAAGGCAAGCCGCTGGAATTGAGCGGAACGACCCTGGACGGCAAGACGGTTAAGGCGGCGGATTACCGCGGCAAAGTGTTGGCGGTGATCTATTGGGCGACCTGGTGCAAGCCGTGCACCGAGGAGCTTCCACAGATCCGCGCGCTCTACGAGAAGCATCACGGCGACGGCTTTGAAATCGTCGGCGTCAACGTCGACGTACCGCCGGCTGATATTGCCGGATATCTCAAGGAGCACAAGGTGACGTGGCCGCAGATTCACGAAGAGGGGGGTCTGGTCGACAGCCCGCCGTCGCGGGACTTCGGCATCATCACGGTCCCCACGATGTTCCTGGTCGGCCGCGACGGCAAGGTCGTCAAGCGCAACGCCAGCCTCGACGATTTGAAGGCGCTGTTGCCAGATTTGCTGGAAGGGAAGACTCCACAAGTCGGGGCGGATGTGAAGACCTCGGAAACCAAATAACGGCCACCAACTGCGAAAGGGGACGCATTCGATGGCGCGGCCGTTTCCGTATCCGTATCTCGGCACCAATATCGACGGCGTGCACATGAGCGTCGAGCAATTGCTCGTCCGCGCGCACAATCTGAACGACCTGTTGGGGAAGTACACCTACACCGACGCGCTGTTTCACATTCTGCACGGACAATTGCCCTCGGAAAAAGAGCGGCAGATGTTCGATCTGGTGCTGGTCGCGTTTCACGGCGGATTCGGCTTATTGCCGCCGACGACATTGGTGCCGCGGCTGGTTGCGGGAACGGGCGTTTCGACCGCACAGGCGCTGGCCGCCGGGTATTTGGCGAGTGGACCGTATCACGTCGGTGCCGTTGAACATGCGATGACGCTGTATCGCGATATTCTCTCGGCGTATCGCGAACAAAACGGCGATGCGCGGGGCACCGCTGGGGAACTGGTCGAATTTGCCCGCGCGCACGTTTTGGGGATGATCGAGCGGGGCGAGACGGTTCCGGGTTATGGCCACCCGCTTTTGCGTAAAGACCCGCGGCCGACTCACGTGCGGCGGGTGCTGTGCGAAATGGATGCCGAAGGGCCGTATCTCGACGTGTACGACGGCGTCGTGGGATGTATGTTCGAACAGAAGGGGGTGCCGCCGAATGTCGACGGCATCACCGGAGCGATTCTGCTCTCACTGGGTTTTCAGCCGCAGCACGGGACCGGATTGTTTCTGTTAGCACGCACGGCCGCCATGTTGGCGCACGTGGTCGAAGAACAGACCGACATGCCCTACCAGACACAAAAACGGTTCATGCTGTTGCCGGTGGCGATGCCGAAGCTCTTCAACGCCAATTTCAAACAGTTGGCGAAACGCTTCAACAAACTGCGGGACAACTCTTCGTTTCAGAAAATCCAAGGCCTGTTCAGCAGCGGGGCCAAGAAGCCGTTTCGCGACAAAGAACAACAGGACCAGGCGATCATCGACGACGCCCGCCAGGCGCGCAATTCGCAGCCGCTGGAATCGTTCTCGGCGGCTCCCGTCGCGCCGGCAAACACGGATGAGTTCGCCGCGTCGAGCCCGTTGGTCGAGGTTCGCCATGCACTGGATACGGATCACGGCGAGGTTCCGGCGGAGTATTTCCCGGAATTGCTGGCAGCGGCATCAATGTGTCTGGCGACGTCGCTGGAACAGATCACGCCGGCAGCGAACTCAGCAGATGTTGCCGACGAACAACGCCTGGCAGCGGACCGGCTCAATCAAGCGCTGAAGCTGGTGCACGAGGCAGCGACGTTGGACGTGAAGACGACTTTGTAGGGTCCGCTGTGCGGACCGAATTCGCTGATCGTCGTCGTTCGCACCCGGTCCGCGCAGCGGACCCTACGTTGCGTCGCTATCGGATGGGATGTCGTGTTTTTGGGACTTTGTGC
>CALFYU010000747.1 GCA_937952455.1 uncultured Planctomycetaceae bacterium | reverse complement strand
GTCCGTCGTTTATGTTCAATCGTTAGCGATTCACTACGAATTTCCCGACCCCGGGGGTGCCCCTGGCGGCTTGCCCGCCAGTGCAAACCGTGTGATCGGGAGACACACTGCTGGACAAACCAGCAACGGCAATTTTGTTGGCCGTGTGTGTTATCAGTTTCGATACAAATCTCGGTGACAACGCTCCGGCGTCTGTCGCAGCATGAACTTCACAACCAACGCACGTACACAAGAATTGGTAGAACCTTCGATGCTCGTGATTCCCGGACAATATGCAAAAGAAGTAAGCAAAAAAAACGTGGGCCCCTCACGCCGCGATTTGTTGCGGGTCGGCGGTTCGGCCATGCTGGGCATGGGTTTGGGCACGATGTTTGAGCTCCGCGAAGCGTCGGCCAAAGAATCAGGCGCCGTCGGCGGACCCGGCTGGGGCCAGGCCAAGAGCGTGATCATGATCTTCCTGCAAGGGGGCCCTAGCCACCTCGATTTGTGGGATCCCAAGGAAAACGTCCCAGACAACATCAAAAGCCCGTTCAGCAACATTTCCACCCAATTGCCCGGCGTGCAATTCACGGAGTTGATGCCGAAGTTGGCGCAGGTCAATGACAAGATCACGATGATCCGCTCCATGAGCTACACGCCCAAGGGGCTGTTCAATCACACGGCCGCCATCTATCAGATGATGACCGGTTACACGACCGATAAGGTCAGCGCTTCGGGACAATTGGAACCGCCCACCCCCAAGGACTTTCCGAACTTCGGTTCCAACATCATCCGCTTGCGGCCGCCGACCGAACCGATGCTGCCGCTGGTGATGATGCCGCGGCCGCTGCAAGAGAGCAACGTCGTCGGCAAGGCCGGCACGGCGGGATTCTTGGGCCGCGCCTACGACCCGTATTACCTGTATCCCGACGGCGACGACATGGACATGAACAAGATGGACAATATTCGGGTCGACGACCTGAAGCTGCGTCCTGAAGTCTATGCCGACCGCCTGGAACGCCGCGCCCGTTTGCGGGACACGATCAACAAAGGTATGCCGCAGATCGAAAAAGCGGTCAAGCATTACAACCTCAACCAGTCCTATAGCCGGGCGCTGGAACTGGTGATCTCCGGCCGCGCCCGCGAGGCGTTTGCCCTTGATCAAGAAGCGGCTGCCACCCGCGATCGCTACGGCCGCAACACGTTCGGTCAAAGCCTGCTGCTCGCCCGCCGGTTGGTCGAGGCGGGAACCCGCGTCGTCGAAGTCGTCTGGCCCAAGGTGGCGAACTCCGACAACCATTCCTGGGACGTCCACACCGGGCTGACCGATCGGATGAAGAGCCAGTCGGCTCCGATGCTCGACGCGGGGCTTTCGGCACTGTTCGCCGACCTCGACGAACGGGGCCTGTTGGACGAGACGATGGTCGTCGCCATCGGCGAATTCGGACGCTCACCGCAACGCGGCGTAAGCACCTCGGGCAACACCAACAGTTCCGACGGCCGCGACCACTGGCCCTATTGTTATACCGCTTGTGTGGCGGGGGCCGGCATCCACCGCGGACGGGTCCACGGGGCCTCGGACAAGACCGGGTCCGGCCCGCTCAACGACCCGGTGCACCCCGGTCAATTGTTGGCCTCAATCTACCACGCGTTCGGCATCGCCCCGGACACGATCGTCTACAACCACCTCAACCAGCCCCGCGAGCTGGTCAAGGCGGAAACGATCCCCGGCCTGTTTCACGCGTAGGTCGATCGTTTGTAAAGGCGTTTCGCGACGCACCGTTTGATGGCGCCATCCCTACGGCCTGTCAACCTCAAGCCTGTTGCCTCACGCCTCAAGCCTAATCTGGGAGACCTTCGGTCGCACAATGTGCGGGGTCAGGAGACCCGCGCACAACAACCCGTGGAGACCCGCACATAACAATCCGCGCGGGGTCCGGGGAAACCTCGGCGCACAACATATCGCGTCCCGTGCCGTCACTTCGCCGTCTCGGATTCCGAGGCAGCGACCGGTGCCGCTTCGGGCGACGTCGTGACGATCAAAGCGTGCTGGAAATGGCTGCGGACCACCTCCACCACGTCGTCGACCGTCACGCCTGAGATCCGCTTGTCGTATCCGCGATCGTAGTCGTATCCCAATCCGTACAACTCATCAATCGCCGCCTGAAACGCCTGTTGGCTGGGGGTGGTGTTCTGCATCGCGTGGGCGGCGATCAGTTTCTCCTTGGCCTTCTCAAATTCCTCGGCCGGAATGCCCTCCTGCCTGATTTTCTCTAGTGCCGCCTCGATCCGTCCCACGACGTCGGGAATCGATTCGGGACGCGTCTGAGAAAGGAAATTGTAATACCCCGGCGCGAAACCGGTGATCTGAAAACCGAAGACGTAGTACACCAGCCGCGCGCCGCGCAGTTCTTCGTGCAGACGTCCCCCCGCCCCGCTCCCGCCGGTCAGGATTGCCGAGAGCACCTCCAGCGAGGACCGCATTTTCTCGTCGTAAATGCTGCAGACCGGATAGCTCAATAGCACCATCCCCGTGTTCTGTTTTTGGTTTTGCAGATGTTCATCACGCGTTTCAGCCAGCGGCTCATGGGCGGGAAACTCCGGCCAGTGGAACGATTCGGACCGCGGAAGACTTCCGAACATGGCCTCCAATTTGGCCAGCGTGTCGTCTATGTCGATAGCGCCAAAGATGGCAATCACCATGTTGTTCGGCACAAAGTAATCGGCGTGATATTTTCGGCAATCTTCGACCGTCAATTTGGAGACGGTCTCGACCGTCCCCGACACGGTCCGGTGATAGGGGGTCGACTCGGGAAGCTCCGCCGCCCAGAAGTCCAAAATCTCGGCCTGCGGATTCGACGCCCGCGCCGCAATCCGCCGCAGATGCAGCTGCTTGATGCGCTCAAATTCCGCATCTGGAAACGTCGGTTCGACCAGCACTTGATGCACGTAATCCATGCTCTCGTCAAAATCACCCGCCAAGACCGACGCCTGCAGGTAGCTGGAATTGCGCTGGCTGCTGACGTCCAGCGAGCCGCCGATTGAATCGAAATATTCGGAGATTTGATCCCCCGTATATTTCTTGGTCCCGCGGGTCATCAGTTGGCACGAGAGCGATGCCAGCCCGCTGGTTTCATTCGTATCGCTGGTCGCTCCGCCTTTTACGAAGGCCTGGACCGACACCAACGGTACCACGCTGTGCCGTTTCAATAGCACGGTCAGCCCGTTGGGAAACTCCTTGCGAATCACATCCGACTCGGCCGGTTGGCTGTCCGCCGCGGCTTGCCGCTGTTCGCTGCTCCCCAGCGGCTCGATGATCACCGTATTCAGTCGTTGCGGCAGAAAATACTTGCGGGCCACTTCGCGAATCTGTTCGGGAGTCACCGTCTGAATGCCGGCAACGTATTGATCGTCAAACAGGGCATCCCCCGTCGACCGATAGCTGCTGGCCAACATTTCCGCCTGGTTCTGCACCGTTTGCTGCGACATGACGTGCTCGGCCGCTTTTTGACGTTTGACCTTGGCCAGTTCCGCTTCGCTAACGTCGGTGGTCTTGAGTTTGTCGACTTCTTCCAGAATGATTTTGCGCACTTCGTCCACGTTTTCCGGGGCGCACTCAGCCGTGATCTGGAACCAGCCTTTTACGAAACCGGGCGTATACGAGGCACTCGACACCGAGGTCGCCAACGGCTGGTCGATCTTCAAACGTTTTGCCAGCCGCGAACTGTCGCCGTGCGTCAAAATAAACGCGGCCACGTCGAGCGGATACAAATCGGGATCCTGCAGGGAGACCGTCGGCCACGCCAGGCTGAGATGCGTCGTGGGACCTTCCATTTCCACCCGAATCGAGCGGGGCGACGCCTGTTCCGGTTCAACCGGCAAAGTGGCGACGCGTTCGGTCGTGCGGTGAAAATCTTTAAAGTCCTCAAGCACCTCGTCCAGGATTTCCTCGGTTTTGACGTCCCCCACGACGACGATAATCATGTTTTGCGGCACGTAGCGTTCGTGATAAAAGTCCAGCACATCCTGCCGTTTGACCTGCTGCACCACGGGCAGGTAGCCGATCGTGGGATGTTGCATGGGATGGACTTGATAGACGAGTTGCTTCATGCGGTTGTACCGCACGCGGCTGCGCTCCTGTTCCCCCTTTTCCAATTCCCGCTGGACGACCCCCATTTCGCGAAGGTATTCATCCTCGGGGATCGTAGAAAACTGCATGTTTTGGGCGATCAGTTCGATGGCCAGGTGGGTCTTATCAGCCGGACAGTCGATGTAGAAGGCCGTGATGTCGTTCGATGTATAGGCGTTCGTGCGGCCCCCCATCGAATCGACCAGCGCGCGGACCTCCTTCTCCGGCCGCATGGTCGTCGTCCCGCCGGCAACCAGGTGTTCCAGCATATGGCTCAGCCCGGCCCCCATGTCCTTCCCTTCGTAAGCGCTGCCGGTATTGACGACATAACAGCGGACCGTGGCGACGGGGGCTGCGTGGTTTTCCTGTACGATCACCGTCAGTCCGCTGGACAGTTTGGCAAGCGTGACCCCCTTGCCCAGCTGTTGTTTGGACGTGTAATGAATATCAACGTTGGCTCGGTGTTGTGGTCCATTCACAGGGACGGATCCTCTTGGAGGGGAAGTATCCTGACCGCGGGCCGTCGCCAACGCGACACCCGCCATTGCTACTACGCACGCGATTCGAAAAATCATGGTCATTCCTTTTGTGATTCCGGTGCTGTGGTCCGTGGACGCGGATGCCTATCCGATCGCCGGTAAGCAGTCCTTACCGCGCGTATGACTGTTCGCCGCATTGTAGGCCAGAAACCAAGTCGCCGTAAACCGCCGCAGGGACGTGCCAAACCGGCCGTGGTGAAGGTTGCCGCAACGCCTGCGCCGTTACCGCACGAGGGGACGATCCGACCGACAGCATCTCGTTTCGGCCCCTGCGTCGGACGCCGGCGTGATCCGGGGCGACAACCCTTGGTCCCTTGAACGCACCGGTCGGGCGGAAAAGTCGCCGTGATTGTCCTCATCCCGCGATCCCGTCGCCTGAAGCACCCCGGCGGCAGTCTCTCTCTCAAGCAAAAATGCCCTCCCGGACGATAGCCGATAGGGGGAAGTTCGGCCGTCTCTTTGTCGGAGGACTTCTGACAACAACGGCAGCGCCGCGCCATCTCAATACAATCGCCGGCCCAATGAGAACGCCGCCCCGTTTCGGATTCTTTTTGCCGGTTGCGTCCGTATTTCGCAGAGGGTGCTAATCACATGGATGATGAAATCTTACAGGAATTCCTTGCCGAGAGCATGGAAAACCTTTCGCGTTTGGACAATGAAATCGTCATCCTCGAAAAACACCCCGATGACGACAATCTCATCGCCAGTATCTTTCGCACGATTCACACCATAAAAGGAACGTGCGGATTCATAGGCCTCACTGGCCTGGGCGCTGTGGCGCACGCGACCGAAAACGTCTTGGGACTGATGCGCGACCACGCGCTCCGCGTCACTCCCACGTCGATCTCACTGATCCTGGAAGGCGTCGACGAAATCAAGGCCCTCCTGGGCGGCCTGGAGGCCACCGGCCAAGAACCGGACCGCGACAACACCGGGCTGATTCAACGTCTCGATGAATTAACACAATCCGTCGGCGGCGAGAGCGCGCCGCAGCACGAAATCCAGGAACCCGCCGCTACGGAAGCGTCTCCCGAAGCCCCCTCTGCACCGGCCGTGGCCGCGAAAAAAACCGAAACACCCCCCGCCAATCCTGCAGAAGAAAGTACAGACCCTGGAAAAAAAAGCATCAGCGATCTGTCGATTCGCGTCAACGTCGACGTATTGGACAGCCTGATGAATCTCGTCGGCGAATTGGTCCTCACCCGCAATCAACTGCTGCAGATGGTTCGCGGCGACGACGAATCGATCTTTGCAGCCCCGATCCTGCATCTGAACCGGGTCACGACCGACCTGCAGGAAGGGGTCATGAAAACTCGCATGCAGCCGATCGGCAACGCCTGGAGCAAACTGCCGCGATTGGTACGCGACTTGTCTCAGCAAACCGGCAAGCATATCGAATTGGACATGCGGGGTGCCGAAACCGAATTGGATCGCACGGTGCTCGATGCAATCAAGGATCCGCTCACGCACATGATCCGCAACTCCGCCGACCACGGGTTGGAGTCGACCGCCGATCGCCGCGCCGCCGGCAAACCCGAATCCGGAAAGATCAGCCTCAACGCGTTCCACGAAGGCGGCCACGTCATCATCTGCATCGACGATGACGGTGCGGGCATCAACTCCGAACGGGTCATGCAAAAGGCCGTCGAGAAGGGCATCCTCACCGAATCCCAAGCGGCCGGCATGTCCGAGAAGGATCTGATCAACCTCGTGTTCGCGCCCGGCTTTTCCACCGCCAAGGAAGTCAGCTCAGTTTCCGGCCGCGGCGTGGGCATGGACGTTGTGAAAACACAAATCGAACGAATCGGCGGTACCGTCGATCTCACGTCGCGACGGGGGATTGGTACATGCGTCCGCATCAAGATTCCGCTCACCCTGGCGATCATTTCGGCATTGGTGGTCGAAAGCGGCGGGTTCACTTTTGCGATTCCTCAGTTGACGGTCGTGGAATTGGTCCGCTTGGCCGCAGAAGATCGTCATAAGATTGAAAAGATCAACCGCAATCAGGTCTACCGGCTCCGCGACCGGTTGTTGCCCCTGGTCAATCTCGATCGGGTCCTGGAACTCGATCAGGATGCGACCCCCGCCGCTGACTGCGACGTCAACATCGTCGTCGTGCAAGTGGGCGATGACCAGTTCGGCCTGATCGTTTCGGAGGTATTCGACACGGAGGAAATCGTCGTCAAACCGGTCGGGCACCTGCTCAAAGACATCGAAATCTATCAGGGCACGACCATCCTGGGGGACGGGCGGGTGATCATGATTCTCGACGTCGCCGGAATTGCGGCACAATTCGACAGGGGCTCGGTGACCGGCAGCGGCTCAGACCGCCAAACCGCCGATATGGACAACGACGGTGCCGTGAAGACGACGACCATGCTGGTCTTCGACGCCGGCGACGATTCGCCCATGGCGGTTCCCTTGTCGCTCGTTTCGCGGCTTCAGGAATTCTCGCGGGACTCGATCGAACGCACCGGCGGTCGGATGGTCGTTCAATACCGCGACAATCTCTTGCCTCTGATCCCCATCAATTCGTCTTCCGCACCCGCAGCCGCCGAGGGAGACCCGCAACCGGTGATCGTCTTCTCCGCAGGCGAACGGTCGATGGGCCTGCTG
>CALFYU010000746.1 GCA_937952455.1 uncultured Planctomycetaceae bacterium | reverse complement strand
GCCGGGCGGCCGACAAGAACCTCAAGTGCAAAAAAATGACGGTGGGCTGCGGCAACGATCAACCGGGGATGACGCAGCAGCAGATGCACGCGAACATCATTACCGGCTTGAAACTGGCTGCGCCGATCGTTGAAGCGAACGACATCATGCTGATTTTGGAGTCGATGAATATACGCGTCGACCACAAGGGGCATTGCCTGTTTGGCAGTCCGCCGGCGATTGAAATTTGCAACGAAGTCGGCTCACCCCACGTGAAGATCAACTGGGATCTGTACCACATGCAGATCACCGAAGGGGACCTGTGCGGGCATTTGCGGGAAGGGATGAAAGCGGGGCAGATCGGCTATCTGCAGTTGGCCGACACTCCCGGCCGCAATGAGCCAGGGACGGGCGAGGTGCACTACAATCGCGTGTTGAAGGAAGCATACGATCTGGGATACCGCGACTTCGTCGGTCTGGAATGCCGCCCGAAAACGACGGAATTGGCGGCCGCTCAAGGGGTTGCGGCCGCTGATGTCTGGTGACCGTGACAACGGTCCCAGGCAACATCTTCTTTGCAACGCCGCCGGGCGATGGTAAACTGCAGGGGAGATTCGACCGCGAAATCGCGGCGCTCGGCTGCGGCGTGTGGTCGAGCGGCGCATAGTGTATGCAAATGGGGAAGTGTCCGTGTCGCAGAGTACGCTGAACGTCCGCCCGGTGGAACCGCGAGGGTCGGCTTCGGATTCCCGGAGCGGGCGGACGTATCCCCGCCGCAAATGGCAACTGCCGCAAATCAAAAACATCCGTGCCTGGATTGTCAGTTTCGCGTTTCACCTGGGGCTGTTATTGCTCTTGGGGAGCGTGACGTACGTCGCGACTCAGGAATTCAAGGCGGCGGAAATCGAAAGCACGTTCGACGATCCGGAAACGCGCCGTGAATTCGAGACAGTAATGCAGGCGGATGCCATCGGGAACGATTCCGATGCCCAGTCGCAGGCCAATTCGGCGGCGATGGCGGAGCTCTCGGGCGAGAACCCCAAGACGAATCTCGACGAACCGCTCCACGAACTCGACGACGCTGATTTTACGTTGCCCGAAGTGATCGAAAGTCCGGCGATGGCCGATCTCGTTGAGCGGGTCGAAGTCGCCGGCGAGTTTTCCGACATGGTGGGCGGCGTTGAAGGGGCACTGGATCGGTTGGTGGCCGAGATTCGGCAATCACTCGCCGAACGCAAGACGCTGGTGATCTGGCTGTTCGATGCTTCAGGCTCACTCAAAGCCCGGCGGGACGCCATCGCCGATCGCTTCGAGAATATCTACGAGCAATTGGGCCAGTTGGCGAAGCAGGACGATCCGCCGCTGAAAACCGTCGTCGCCTCCTTCGGTGAGAATCACTCGTTTATGACCGACAAGCCGGTCGACGACGTGGCGGAAATGACGCAGGCGGTGCGCAAAGTCGTGATGGACGAATCGGGTACCGAAAATGTTTATGCTGCTGTTCGCGCTGCCTCACAGAAATACGTCAAGTACCGCACGCGGGCCGGTTTTAACGTCATGATCGTGGTCGTGACCGACGAACGGGGGGACGATGAGGCCCTGTTGGATGACGTGATCGCCTTTAATCGTCGCTACGGTATCCGCACCTACACGATCGGCAATGCATCGACCTTTGGTCGTGAGTTGGGATACGTCACGTGGACCTATCCGGACAACTCGACCCGGTTGTTTCCGGTGGATCAGGGACCGGAAACGGCGATGGCCGAGCGATTGCGGCTGAGCTTCTGGGGCGGGTCCGGCTGGGGCCGCGATATGACGTTGTCCTCCGGGCACGGGCCGTATGGGCTGACGCGGTTGAGCGCGGAAACGGGAGGATTGTTTTTGATCTCCGATGACGTCGTTGGCAGCGCGAAGTTCGACAAAGACGTCATGCGGAATTATCAGCCCGATTATGTTTCCCGGGCGGAATACAACCGGCGGCTTGCGGAGAACCGGGCCAAGGCGGCCTTGGTACAGGCAGCCGCACTGACGCGCAACGAAAAAGACGGCGAGATCAACGTTCCGCAAACGGAGTTTCGCGCCGACAGCGACAACATTCTGAAGCAGCAAATGACCGAAGCGCAAAAGCCGATGGCCAAGCTGACGTATCAGTTGGATCAACTGCTGACGATTCTGGAGTCGGGGGAAGCGGATCGCGAAAAAATCGCTGAACCGCGTTGGCGCGCCGGATATGACCTGGCGATGGGCCGCACGCTGGCGATGAAGGTCCGCAGTTTGGGATACAACTCGGTGTTGGCGGAAATGAAGAGCCAACCCCGCAAGTTCGCTGACGCCAAGAGCGATCAATGGGCGCTCGTGCCATCAGATCAGATCATCTCCGGCGCGCGGGTCAAAAAGATGGCCGAGCAGGCCCGGGCCTATTTGACGCGGATCATCGACGAGCACCCCAACACCCCCTGGAGTCTATTGGCGGAGCGCGAATTGTCGCAGCCGCTGGGGTGGCAGTGGGTCGAGCGGAATTACGGTTACGCCAAACGGGACGAGCAGATGCGGCAAGCGGCTGAAAACGAACGCGAGCCGAGCGAAGAGGTCAAGCGGCGGCGCGACCAATTGCGGCGGGACGGACCAAAGGGATTGTGATTTCCGGTTCGGAATGGGCGATGGCCGGGTGGCAAACGGATTGGGAACATTATTCGACAATGGGCAAAGCAGTACAAACGGGATGACTCATGCGACAGAAACGTGAAGCATCAGCCGTGGCGACCTCTTTGGGGGTCCACCTCCTGATTTTGGCCGCGCTGTTCATGGTGCAGTATGCGGTCGTCCAGAGGGTCGAGGAAATCGACATTCAAACGGTGTTCGAAGACGAGGAGCGCCGGCAGGAAGAGTTTCACCGTGATTTGGAAGCCGAGGCGAAAGTCTCGGACAATTTGGCGGTCACCGCCGGCGGCATCACGTCGGGCGCGATCGGGGGTGACGCGACATCCCAACGCGCGCAACAGGCGATCGCAAACTCCGAAGCACTGAAGGAGACGGACTTTCGTGTGAACGTGGGTACGCCGGTGCCGGGTTTCGAAGACTTGGGGACTCAGCTCGCCGACGGAGAATTCAACGGTGAAATCGGCGCCGCCGTCGAAGGTTATCCGGTGGCCATGAGCCGCTTGACCAACGAGTTGCGTCGGCTGATGCGCGACGGCAACCGCCTGTTGGTCGTTTGGCTGTTCGACGAATCGGACAGCATGAAAAACGATCAACAGGAAATTCGCGACGAGTTCCACAAAGTTTACGAGGAACTCAAGATCGTCAAACAACAGGACCAACGTGTAAGAAAAGGCAAGGAAGTCATCTTGACTGCCGTGCACAGCTACGGAAAAGGGATCACAGACCTCACCAAGGAACCGACGGCGAATGAAAACGTGATCAAAAAGGCCATAGTCAATATCAAGATCGACGAAAGCGGCGAAGAGAACATGTGCGCCGCGATATCGACGGTCGTCGACAAGTACTCCACGATCGCCAATCGCGGCCGCCGGCGGCTGGTCGGGATTGTTGTGACAGATGAGTCCGGGGACGACTGCGAGGCGTTCGTTCTGACGCTAAATAAGATGAAAAAAGCGCGCGCGCCGTGTTACATTCTCAGCCGCGAATCGGTATTCGGCTATCCGTACGCCCACATCCGCTGGAAGGACCCGGAGTTCGGGCTGACGCATTGGCTGCGCATTCGCCGCGGGCCGGAAACGGCCTATCCCGAGGCGCTGCAATACGACGGACTGCACGGCCGTTGGGATGCCCAATCGGCCGGCTTTGGGCCTTATGAGCAAGTGCGGTTGGCCAAAGATTCAGGCGGAATCTTTTTCGTGCTCCCCAGCGACGAGGAAAACCTCGTCACCACTCAGCAGAAGGAGGATCGGAAGTACCGTTTTGAGTCGATGCGCGAATATTCGCCGCTGTTGGCCTCCCGAAACGATTATGCCGAAGAACGGGACAAGAGCGAATTCCGGCGGACGATCTGGGACGTAATTGTCAAACTCAATCCGCATCGCGACCAGGAGTTGAACATCCTCGATCGGTGGTATCCCGGTGATGAAGAGGGATTTCGCAACGAGGCGAAGAAGTACTTTGGTCGCGCGCTCCGCGCCATGGGCATGCTCAACGAGGCGATTGCGACATTGGACGGCATCAAGCCTCTGCGGGATGAAGAAGCCTCCTCGCGCTGGCGGGCGAATTACGACTTGGCGGCTGCGCAGGTGTTGGCTTATCGCGTGCGGCTGTTCCAATATCTGCTGGCGATGGACAAACACGCCAAAGACTTTCCGGAGATGAAGAATCCCAAGAACAACCGCTGGGACCTCCGCCGGACGCAACGGATGCTGCCGCCCGACGAAGAGCAGGTCAAAATCACGAAGGTCGACATGGACGAGCTGAATAAGCAATTGGCGCTGGCCAAGGACCGGTTCCGTTACGTGATCCACGAGCACTCTGGAACTCCGTGGGCTTACCGTGCACAATACGAACTGAACCAGGGCTTCGGCATGGAGTTTCACGAAACGTTTCGCGATCCGCGCTACGATCAATTGACCGTGAAGATTCCGAAGCAGTGATCGCGGCGGTGATTTATGAGTCGGCTGGTGAGTCAGCGTTGCCCTCGCTGACTTCCGCGGCCCAGCGGTCGGCGACGGCGGTGTCCACGAACAGTTGCGACGCGTGGTACATGAGCATGGGGAACACGGCAAAAGGGAAGGCGCCGAACATTGTCGGGTCGGTGGCGATATAGACGCCGATCGGCAGCGTCTTTTGGCTCCCGGAAATGGCGACCGCTTTGCCGTCGGCGTCGCTGAAGCGGAGCAGCATGGCCAGCGACCGTCCCAGGAAGAGTACGGTTGTGTGAATCGCCACGCAGCAGCCCCACACGAGGGCGACGGCCGTGAGGCTCATGCGCGTTTGTGTCTGGGTCAGATTCTGGCCGCACTTGAGCGCCGCAAAAAGCACGAGCACCAGCACGAGACTTTGGGCAATTCCGCTCAGGACGACTTTGGTGCGTGTGGCATAATCCGCGACGACGGCGAAGCGTCTGAGCAGTTGGCCGACGGCGCAGGGAATTAAGACCGTTTCCACCAACCGGCCGACCATCTCCCAGGCGTCCAAATGAGCGGCACCATCGGGGATGGCGAGATTGATCCACAACGGCGTGACGGCGAAGCACATGCCGTTGGTTGCCATCGTGACCAATAGCGAGACGGCGTCGTTCCCGTTTGCTTTTCGGGTCCAGACCGACGCAGCCGCCATCGTGCAGGGAACGCTGCCGGCGATCATCAACCCGTAACGAAAATCGGGTGACATCTGCAGCGGCATCAGCGCCCATGCGGCGGCGGGGATGACGATGTAATTCAACGCGACCGCCAAGATCACCGGCGCGGGCGCTCGAAAGGACGCATGCAATTGCCGGCTGTCGAGCGTGACCGACATCAAAAACAGCACGAACCCGGTCATCCACCGCGGCCGGAAGAATTCAGTGATGTCGTCGATTCCGTTCGGAAATTGCAGGCCGTAGGTTATCCCGCCGGAAATCGCAACCACCAACCCGATTAGGAACCACTTTTTGAGGAGGAATTGTTTCATGGGGGGGATTGAGTGGCTAGTGGTCGGTGGTTAGTGGCTAAAATAAATCGCGGGCAGGTGTCTGATAGACGGACTGGGGGGCGGGTTGTTGTTTGCTTAAGCGTAGGCAATCGGGTCCGGCAAGGCTACTGTCACACGGATCATAGTCATAATCAATCTTCGCCCCGTTTTGAGATATCGTGAGCGCGGCTCACCTTGTCGCTTAAACGTGATTCTGTTAAAAGCCGCCTCCCCCTCACTCTCGGTTCATCGCTCAGAATTTGCGGCATGGAGGCTGCTCATGACGGAACGCCCGATCGTCCTTTCGCGGAGTGGCCGCGCGAGACGGCGAATTGCCTTGGCGGCGGCGCTGGTGCCGCTGGTCTGGTCCGTGGTGGCGCATGCCGGCGGTTCGAAGCCGGCGGCGCTCACGATCGCTCCTCCGGCCCCGTCGTTGTCTTACACGCAGTACCTTGTCGACAAAGGCGAGGTCAAACCGACGGCCGAAGAAGACGCGATGTTTGGATTTGTGAACCGCGGCAGCGAACCGGTGCTGATCACCAAGATCAAGGCCAGTTGCGGCTGCCTGCAGCCGCGGGTGATTTGCGGCGAGCAGGTGTTCCGCCCCGGTGAAGACGACAAACTCCTGTTGCCGATCCCGCCGGGTGAACAGGGCATGATCCAACTCCGCGTCCAGATGGCCAATCAGGAACCGGGCCAAAAGGAATATACCGTGACGGTCGACACCCGCGGCGTGGGAAAGGAACAATCCGAACAGACGGTACTCGCGTTTCGGATGGCGATTCCGGCGAGCGTGGAAGTTCAGCCGCGAAGCATGGTCGTCTATCAACGGGGCGGCACTATTAATAAAGAACAAGAGATCGTCGTGACCGACATGCGGCCGGTCCCTTTCCGCGTCCTGGGAGCCAGCTGCGAATCGGATCTTGTCGAGTTGCGGTTGGAGAAAACCACCGCGAACGAGAATGGCCACCGGAGGACCGTCGTCAAACTGGCGTTCGTCGAGACCGCCCCGCCTGGCAAGAATGTCGCCGTGGTGCAGATCTTCACCGACGACCCGGATTATGCCGTGGTCCGCGTTCCGCTGTGGATCTACGGCCCGCAGGAAGAGAATCCACAGATTTCCTCCGGCGACGACTCCGCAATTAAATAGCGGATGCTGCGCAGCAACGGGCGCTTAGTGATCGCCGTCGAAATACGGCTCGACGTGCACGACCACCTCGCGGACGGCGGGCCAGTCGGTTTGGATTTGGGCCCGCACGTGCTGCGTGATCACATGCGCTTCGCTGACTGTTTGGCGGGGGTCGACTTCGATGTCGATGTCGACGTGCGCATCGGGGCCGGCGCATTGCATGCGGACCTTTTCGACGTCCCGCACCCCCTCGACTTTCTCGGCCGAGGCCCGTACCCGATCGAACCACTTGGGGTCGGGGACGCGGTCCAGCAGTTGATGCACGTTTTGCCAGACGGCTGTCGCCCCCAGGGCCAGCATGATCGCCGCCAGGATCATTGCGCTAAGGTGGTCGACCAGATTGCTGAAGTTCGGGACGGCAGCAGCGACCAACAGACCGATCGCAGCCAACAGACTCGTGATGGCATCGACGCGATAGTGATAGGCCTCGGAGACCAGCGCCGTGCTGTGCTCCCGGCGGCCGATGCGCAGGATCAAACGGCAGATGGCTTCGAACAAAACGGCTGCGGCAAAGGGAATCGCAGCCACCCAGAGGAAGACGTCGCCGGCGGTCGATTGGGTGACGACGGCAAAGAACTGCTGCCCGATCACGCCGGCGCCCAACAGACAGATGAGGATTCCCAACTGCATGCCGGCCAGCGGCTCGAAGCGGCCGTGACCGAAGGGGTGGTCGTCATCGGGGGGCCGCTCTGCGATCTTAATGGCGATGATAATCGCCAGACTCGCCACCACGTCGGCCAAGGAGGCCACCGCATCGACCAGCAGCACCGAATAGCCGTACGCCCAAAAGGCGGCCAATTCGACCGCGATGACCAACAGCCGCACCGCCACCCCGACGGAGGAAACACCCACCAACCGCGACGTACGATCCGCACGCGCGCGATCGACGGTTTCGGGAAGATCAACCGGATCGGGAAATTCGCGAAACGGGTCGGAGTGGTCGTTGGTTTGAACGGATTGCACGTGCTGCACGCTGAGAGAATCAAGAGAAGTCTGTAAAGATTTCTCCCCTCTCCCGGGGGGAGAGGGGGTCATAGGAACCTCACGCGGGGGAAGGGGGGGCATGTGGGGCGGACTCAGCATCTAGCCAGCCACTCGCAAAGTATGCCGCACGCGGCGGCGGTTTGACAATGATGAACTCAAGTTTTGAATTGTCGAAACGGGCGGCGGGCATTTGCCAAAACAGCGGGCCGGAAATGGGCGTGGTGTCATGGATTCGATCTACGACTCGTGGGGCGTGCATGACCACGTGCGGTCGGTTTGGCGCTTGCGATTCCACGCCCGAGAAATCTGTGCTACTAACGTTTCATAGTTTTGCATCCTGCGCAAATCTGTTGCGGCGAATGTTGTTAATATTTGAGTGTGCAGACGGCAATTACAAGATCGACGGTGAACGTTCCAGCCAACTTTTTGCCTCGGATATCGTTGGGTCATCTTGCTCGTCAAGCACCGCCGTGCGCGACGGCAAGCCGTCGGTTTGGGACGTGTGGTAACACGCCTGAAAAATCTGTGTTCTATCTGCGTTTCATCTGTGGCTAGATAACAACGTCGTCTTGGATGCGGCTCCGCCGCGCTGTGTCTCATCCGAGGTTAAGATGACGGGGATTGCAATTCCGATTGGCTCGGACATCCAAGACT
>CALFYU010000745.1 GCA_937952455.1 uncultured Planctomycetaceae bacterium | reverse complement strand
TCGGCAAACGCAAAATGATTCCCCGGCTCAGTCCCGGCAAAACCTGGGCCGGCGCCGTCGGCGCGGTCTTGGGGGCGGGAGCGGCCTCCTGGGCTTGGTTTACCTTCGCCACGCCGCTAATCATTCCTGAAAGCCGCCCCTGCGCCCCGCAATGGTCGATCCTGTTCGGCGTGGTGATCGGAATTGTGGGATTGTGGGGCGACCTGTGCGAGTCGCTCATCAAGCGGGACGTGGGCCGCAAGGATTCCGCTGAATTGCTGCCCGGGTTCGGCGGCGTATTGGACATTCTCGACAGCATTCTCTACGCCGGACCGGTGGCCTATATCCTCTGGCTGGCATTGCCTTTAGGTCCCTAGCGAACTTTTTCCGTCCCAGGACTGTCGTAAGCGCGTCACGCCTGACTGCCGTGGCAGAGCGGCCGGCGAGTACAGATGAATTCGCCAAGCGACACTTGAGTTGCCCCTTCGGTCGGCTATGATGCTAGGATAAAAATAGACCTTTTCTCACGAAAAAATTGGAAGTTTTCGGCACAGCGAGCACTTCCGCCCCCTGCCCTGATCCGAGCCTGTTATGAGTGATACGAGAAACCTGTTCAATCGCGTTTGGGACAATCACGTCGTGCGGGAATTGGCGTCCGGCCAATCCCAGATTTTCATCGGGCAACACCTGATCCATGAGGTCACCAGCCCGCAGGCGTTCCAAATGCTCCGCGATCGCGGTTTGAAGGTCATGTATCCTGAGCGGACGTTGGCCACCGTCGATCATATCATTCCCACCCAGAATCAGGCCCGGCCGTTCGCCGATGATTTGGCCGAAGAGATGATGTCGGCCATCGAGAAAAACTGCGACGAGTTCGGCATCACGCTGCTGGATCTGAAAGACCACCGCCAGGGAGTCGTACACATCGTCGGCCCGGAATTGGGTGTCACCCAGCCGGGGATGACGATTGTTTGCGGAGACAGCCACACGAGCACGCATGGCGCGTTCGGTTCCATTGCGATGGGCATCGGCACGAGCCAGGTCGCAGCGGTGTTGGCCACGCAAACCTTGCCCATGAGCCGCCCCAAAGTGCGGCGGATTGAAGTCAACGGTGAGTTGGGCCCGGGCGTGTTCGCCAAGGACGTCGCCTTGTTCATCATCCGCAAATTGGGCGTGCAAGGAGGTGTCGGCTACGCCTACGAATACGCGGGGACCGTGTTCGATGCGATGACGATGGAAGAGCGGATGACCGTCTGCAACATGAGCATCGAAGGGGGCGCTCGCTGCGGCTACGTCAATCCCGACCAGACGACGATTGATTACATTCGCGGCCGGCCCTTCGCACCGCAAGGCGCCGCCTTTGAGAGAGCGGCCGAGTATTGGCTGAGCTTGGCGTCCGGCCCGGATGCCGAATATGACGACGTCGTGGTGTTCGACGCAGCCGACATTGAACCGACGGTCACCTGGGGCATCAACCCGGGGCAGTCGGTCGGCGTGAACGAAGAAATCGGCGCAGTCGACAGTTTTCCGGCGTCGGAACGGGCCGGGGTTCGCGAAGCTCTGGACTTTATGGAACTCCAGGAACATCAGCCGATCAAAGGCCTGAAAATCGACGTCGCCTTCGTCGGGTCATGCACCAATGGCCGCATCTCAGACCTGCGCGAGGCGGCGCGGGTCGCCGAAGGACACAGAGTCGCCGACCACGTACGAGCCTTGATCGTCCCCGGTTCGCAACAAGTGCGGCAGCAAGCCGAGGAGGAAGGCCTGGATAAGATCTTCGAAGAGGCCGGCTTTCAGTGGCGGGCCGCCGGGTGCTCGATGTGCCTGGCGATGAACCCCGACAAGCTCTCTGGCCGCGAAATCTGTGCGTCCTCCAGCAACCGGAACTTCAAGGGCCGGCAAGGCAGCCCCACCGGACGGACGTTGCTTATGAGCCCGGCCATGGTTGCCGCCGCGGCCATCGCCGGCGAAGTCGTCGACGTCCGTGAAATCGCCGCCCCGGTCGGCGTGTAACAAGTTACGAAATCGGCTTACCGGGGCGAGGCTCCCGCCGCGCCGCGATTAACCAGATCTCCACTGGCTTAGCCAGCAAGAATTCTTAAATATTACACCGTTTTAATAAGCACTGGCGAAGCCAGCGGCACCCAAATACTGGCGTTAAGTTTTCAATCGGAATGGCCTTTGCCCATGAAAAAAATTGTACAAGTCACCGGTCCCGGCATTCCGCTCTTGTTGGACGACATCGATACCGACCGCATCATCCCCGCCCGTTATCTACGGTGCGTGACCTTTGACGGTTTGGGCGATCACGTCTTTAAGGATGACCGCGAACAGCATGGCGACCACGTCTTCGACCGCGACCACCACAAAGACGCCAAGATTTTGATCGCCGGACGGAATTTTGGGTGCGGCTCCTCCCGCGAACATGCCCCGCAGGCCCTGCTCCGCTGGGGGATCGAAGCGATCATCGCCGAGTCATTCGCCGAGATTTTCCACGGCAACTGCACCGCACTGGGCATTCCCTGCGTGCACGCCACGCCGCAGCAGCTAAAGCACATTGCCGCAGCAGTGGAAGCTGACCCCAGCTTGCACCTCACTGTCTGCATTGAGACCTCTACCGTCACACACGGCGACACCAAACACGATTGCCACATCCACGAGGGAACCCGCACGGCGCTGGTCAGCGGCCAATGGGACTACCTGGGCGAGCTGTTGGAAGGGGAGCCCGAAATCCGCGCGACGGCCGGCAAACTGCCGTACATGACGAACTTCGCATAACGCTCGCGCGTCGCACGCGAAGTGTAGGATGCGTCGCGACGCACCTTGCAAGCCACGAGCCGGTTGGGCAATCAAAACCCCAACGTGCGGGGACTGACGAACCATCGCAGCATCCCCCGTTGCTCGCACGGCGTGCCGTTGACTTCCAGGCAGGCAATGTTGCCGCGGCCAAACGTCAGCCAACCTCCGCCGGCGAAAAACGACGTGTAGACCTGCACGTCCGGTGCGTGCCCCACGATCGCCACGGAATCCGCGGCTGTCTCGGCAAGCAGTTTGCACAACCGCTGTGGATCCGCCCCAGGCGCCATGATGGGACTGATCAGCAATTCGCCTTCTTCCAAGCCGACGCCATCCCTTACGATTTCCGCAGTCTGTACCGCACGCAGCAACGGGCTGGAAATGATCCGCTGCGGACGGGCCCCCTGTTTGGCCAGCCAGTCGGCCATCTGCCGCATCTGATCGCGGCCGGGAGGAGTGAGCGGGCGTTCCCGGTCACTGGGCGCAATGTCAGCGGCAATTCCGTGTCGGATGATATAGAGGTCCATCGACGGCAATTTCGAAAGCGACCGGTGTAGAAAGCGACAGCTCACAAAAGGGGCGAGTCTAGGGCGTGCCGCCCGGCTGTGTCAAGAAGTGCGCCCAGGAGCAGCCCCTGGCGCACAAAAAATGCCCGGCAAGGGTCAGGCGCTCGCCCGAATCTGGTTTCCCAATTCGGCTGACCCCCGCACGGGCGATCTTTAGCGTACCATTTTCAACGTCTAATGCAAGAATAAAAACGACGGGACGATGGCTTTGAGACACAATTCTCGACACCCATCAACGCAGCGTTATCCGTTAGCCCGATTCCAGGTGCCCTGCGCGCATCAGTGGCTGTGCATCATCGATTCTAAGGACGGAATGACGTAAGTGCCGCGGAGCAATTGATCCAGGACATCCTCGTGTGCGGCGTGCGCCCGCGCGTCCTCTTTGGAAATCGTGCCCGCTTCCACCAAACGCAACAAGTATTTCTCCAAAATAATCGAATCGCTTAGCGTCTGCTGCATCCCGACGCGGATGCCGAGGCTGTTGCCCGCCAGGATGCTGTCGGAGATATGTTTGGTGTCGTTGAACATGAATTCCAGCGCCGGAACACGCCCGCCGCCGACCTTGGGAATCAACCGCTGACAGATGATGCATTGAATACAATCCCGCAATTGCAGCTTGACCAAATCCCGTTCGACCGGATCGAAGAAACTCACGATGCGATTGACCACCTCCGACGCCGTATTGGCATGCAGCGTGCTCACCACCAGGTGCCCGGTGGCGGCGGCGTTGATCGCCGAACGAATCGTGTCGGGATCACGCATTTCTCCGATAAAAATCACATCCGGGTCATGACGCAACGACGCTTTAACCGCCTCATGGAACGATTCGACGTCAATCCCCACGTCCCGCTGCGAGATGATCGACTTTTTGTTGTGGTGCACGTATTCCACCGGCTCCTCGATCGACAGAATGTGCAACGACTTGTGCGCATTGATCCAATCGATCAGCGAGGCGACCGTCGTCGATTTACCGCTGCCGGTCATGCCGGTCACCAGGATCAGCCCAAAATGCGCGCGGCCGAGTTTTTCCATGCTGTCGCGGGGAACGTTCAGGTCCTCAAATGAGGGAATCGTTTCGGGAAGAAACCGCATCGTGCAATGCGGCACTTGCCCCTTGATGAACGCCGAGACCCGCGCGTAGCCCATCCCCACTTGGTGGTAGGTGAAGCTGCATTGGCGATGCTGCTCAAAGTCCTTCCAATCCCGGTCGGGGGCGATTTCGCGGATAAAGGCCCGAATCTGCTCCGCCGAGAGCGGCTTGAGCATTTCCGAATTGCGGGCCATATTGTCGACACGGAACACTGGATGCGCATCGGGATAAAGGTGCACGTCGCTGGCCTTGAATTTGAGCAACGCCTGAAACAACTTCTCCGC
>CALFYU010000744.1 GCA_937952455.1 uncultured Planctomycetaceae bacterium | reverse complement strand
GATCAAGAACGCCGAAGGCCGCCCGACCGACATCGTCGACGGCGGCCGCCCGGTGTTGGAACTGTTCGGTTAAACCGCAATCGCTTCCGGCACGCTGGGCATTGCGGAGATCAGGCTCATGAAACTCCAAAACCGCCGCCTCGTATTCTCGTTGCTGCGAGGAATTGGCATCGCGATCGTCTTGGTGTTCCTGTCCGGGGCAATTATTGTAGCCATCATGACCGCAGTCGTTTGGGCGGTCGTTGACACGCCACGAGCTTTCATTTATGTCCTTCTGGTATTTCCAACGCTCATCCTTTTGCAGACCGGCTTCTTATATATCATTCATCGCACCACGCGTCTCACCCGCTCCCAAAATCACGATGACTTGGCGGCACAGTGATCAGCGATTTGACCGTCATGGAAGCCAAGTCCCCCAAACCCACCGCATTGCCCTCGTTCACAGGTCAAAAGCCTAACGCCAAGCCGCAAATCTTGCAACAGTCCTCTGCGGCAATGCGAACAATACCTTGGGGACGTTGTCTCTTAGCGTGAGTTCCTTGGTTGTTTGAAGGAAGACGTGAATACAATGAGGATGACGCGTTTGACGGAAGAAAACACGGCAGAATTCCTCGAACGCTTCAACACATTCTACGACGGGATCATCCGTTCGCTGCAGTTGGATTTCATCAGCGACCCCGGCGGTGTGCTGACGATCAAGATTGAAGTGCGAGACGCTCAGCGTGATCTTGCTGAAGGGTGGATAAGCATCGTTACGTTTCAGATCGAGAAACTTAAAGAAGCCTGCATCCGATCACCAGAAGCATCGTATTTATCGCTGGATGACGGCTTGCACTTGAGTTGGCATGACGACGTTGCTTGGTTCGACGTTGGATGGCTGAGTGATCCTCCGCGGAACATTGACGAATTAAGGACGTCCTATGTCTATGCGGTCGCATCGTACATCTGGTGGCGGGCCGACCCGTATCGCGTTAGCGTATGAGCGTGGTAGGGCCGGCAAGAAACCTCACTCAACGCAGCAACGGTCACAACGCTGACGATCAAAAAAACGCCGACCGTCGGCTGTTACCAACGGTCGGCGTCTGAATTCGTTTCGCATCGAGGGGACGCTACTTCTTCGGGGGGAATTCTCCCTCGTAGGCGAGGCTCTTGATAAAGTGTTCGGCGGCGATGTAGGTCATCGGCTGCAGCTTGCCGATCATTCCCCGCAGCGTGTTGTGCATTTCGTCGCAGGCGGCCTTGATTTCGCCGTAACTATCGGAGTCGACGCCGGAGTTCCCGGGCGTCCGCTCGTGGAACAAGTGATCCAGTTTTTGGCGCGACTTGGTGAAGGCCTTGTCCCGCAAGATCGGCGGCCAGTGGATCAGGCTGTTATCCGCATCGAACTGCGCCGTCGACAAACGTCCCGGTTCATTTTCCTTTTCGATCTTGTTCGCTTCTTCTTGGGTGATGGCTTTTTCTTGATGTTCCGCCATGTATTTGTCGTGAGCATCTTTGTTCGCGTAGTAGCTGTTGACGGCGAAGTTGTGGTTTTCGATCGACTGGTGGGCGGTTTGGGAATAGATCTGGGCCGATTGAGCGGTATCGACGCGCTCTTGTCCGATGCCCTGGGCGGCTTGGCCAACGCCGTAACCCGCACCGGCAGCAGCCGTCATGCCGCCGTAGCCGCCGCCGTAGTAGCCCGGCAATCCGTACCCGCCGTATCCGCCGCCATAGAAATGGTTGCCGTAGTAGTGATTATGCACGCCCCCGGCATCGATACCGTCCCGTGCCACGCGGCCTTGTCCCGTGGCGTAGGTTCCGAAGGCAATCACAGCAATGGCCGCTAATACGAACGTCGATTTCTTATTGTTCAGTCGATTCATCAGAGTATTCCCGATCAAAATGTCCAATTCTTGAGCCGCCGGAATGCGTCTCTCGTGTCGATGTAGTGTGTCCACGCTAAACGGCGCCTGCGATTAGCGACAAATCGTGATGTTGCCGGCCATCACCGCATCCTTGTACCGCATGAAATGCGGCCGATGCCTGGACCGGACTTTCCGTGCAGGCTCCCCACACGGCAGCGTGCGACGTCCAATTTTTATTGGAACAGATCGGCATAGCGCATGCAAGGAATTTTGGGAAAACGGGTGGACTGGATAGGGGATTCCGCTCGTGTCGCCATCCGCTTCGGAATTGGTGTCTAAATTGGATCGCACGGCGGCGCGCTGAGCTGTCTTTTTCGGAACTGGCCTTGTTCGTTGGCCTGCCAATAGCCGGATGTCAACACATCCAAACAGGTTAACCAGCCCCCGGCATGGGCCTCAGTATCGATGCAGACGGCATGACCCAGATTGAGCGGGATGCCGCTTCGTTGGGGGGTGTGACCGCAGATCATCACCTTTCCTGACTCGTGCGGGGCCGACCACTCGTCCAAGTGTTCCCAATACAACATAGAGTCGGGTTGGTCCTCCAATGGATAGTGAGGATAGACATTGGCGTGGACGAAAAAGTGCGTCTCCATCTGGTAGTAGGGCAGGCAATCGTCCTCCAAAAAACTGCCAATGTGCCGCAGGGACGTCGTCAATTGTCGCCAGCCCCGTGGGGGGGACATAGGATCTCAAGGTGGCATCGCCGCCGTTGGACATCCAATTTGCGAGTCGTTTCTGGTCATCGCGGGCCGCGAGCATCATCAGTTCGTGATTACCCATCAGCGGAATCAATCGTCGGGCGCGATGGCGTTCGATCACCCAATCCAAAACTCGCGCGCTGCCAGATCCGCGGTCGACATAATCGCCGAGCACGACCACCATATCGTCCGGTTCAATCGGGATTTCTACGGCCAATGTTTTCAAGGCTTGGTAACAGCCGTGTATGTCGCCGATGGCCAGCAAACGCACTTTGAGAATTCCTCGTGACAGTCGATCTGCGAATGATCTCAGCCCAACAACCCAACCAACGGCGAACCACCGTCGACGAGCGCCACCGGGCGGCCTTGCGGGTCACGGACGCGGGTTTCGGGTGAGATTCCCAGCGCATGAAAAATCGTGGCCGCCAAATCCTCGCAGCTGACGGCCTGCGCGATCGGGTAAGCGGCGTCGCCGTCGGATTCCCCGTAGGTGATTCCGCCGCGTATGCCGGCCCCGGCCAAGAGGGCGGGGAAACAATAACTCCAGTGATCCCGGCCGTCCTGAGCGCCGCGGTTTTTGAATGTCGGCGTGCGGCCCATTTCGCCGACGGCGACCACCAAGGTTTCATCGAGCAGGCCCCGTTGCTTGAGGTCTTGCAACAGCGCGGAAAATCCTACGTCCAAGCCCGGTAATAGGTGGTCGCGCAGCACTCGATCGAGGCAGGCGTGCATATCCCGACTGCCGCAGGTGTCAC
>CALFYU010000743.1 GCA_937952455.1 uncultured Planctomycetaceae bacterium | reverse complement strand
GGTGGCGGACGGCGGTATCGCATCCGTGTTTGATCCGTGTTAATCCGTGGCTAAGATTTTTGACCAGCGACTGTAAAAATGACTGAGCAGCTTATCGACAGTTTTGGGCGTGTGCATACGAATCTGCGGATCAGTGTGACGGATCGCTGTAATATCCGCTGCTTTTACTGTATGCCGGCGGACAACGTGCAGTTTATGGATCGCGAATTGCTGCTCACATTTGAGGAGATCGAACGTCTCGTTCGTGTGGCTGTGCGTCTGGGGGTGAATAAGGTGCGGCTCACCGGTGGCGAACCGCTCGTGAGACGTGACCTGTACAAACTGGTTGCCAAGATCGCCGCCATACCCGAAATTCACGACATCGGCATCACCACCAACGGCATTCTGCTGGCCGAGCAGGCACAGGATCTCTACGACGCCGGCATGCGGCGGATCAATGTCAGCCTCGATGCCATGAGCGCCGATAAGTTCAAGCAAATCACCCGCCGCGACGGGTTCGAAAAAGTCATCGCCGGCATCCAGGCCGCGCAGAAAGTCGGCTTCCACCCGGTGAAGGTCAATGCAGTCGCCGTGCGGGGACTGACGGAAGATGAAGTCATTCCGCTCGGCGAGTTCGCGCGACGGACCGGCGTTGAGATTCGCTTTATCGAATTCATGCCGCTGGATGCCGACAACGCCTGGGAGCGCGACAAGGTTCTGTTTGGGCACGAAATCATTGAGATCCTGTCACGCGAATTCGGCCCGATGAACCCCATCGGCCAAAGCGACCCTGGAGCGCCAGCCACCGATTTTGAATTTGCCGACGGCGGCGGACGCATCGGGTTGATCGCTTCGGTCAGCCAACCATTTTGCATGAGCTGTAACCGCTTCCGCGTGACGGCCGACGGCAAACTCCGCAATTGCCTGTTCAGCCTCGAAGAGACCGACGTCAAATCGATCATCCGCGGCGGCGGCAGCGACGACGATATCGCCCAGGCCATCCGCGATTCGATCGCCGCCAAAAAAGAAGGCCACGAAATCAACACCGCCCGCTTCATCCAACCCGAACGTCCGATGTACTCGATTGGTGGGTAAAAGTAGCCACGGATTAACACGGATGAAACACGGAAAAGAATCACCGACACAAACGCATCCGGGAGGGCGAGGCTTTTGCTGAGCCGCGCATGACCAAAAGATATCCATCGCGCCGTAGGGTGCGTCGCGACGCACCTTTCCAGCGAGGACGATCGATACCCCCAAAGCCCAAAAAGACAAACGTTACCTCCAACCCGTCACTTTTACCTAAGCGAAGCTTCGCGATTGTGCGTATCCCAAGCCGGAGCTTGGGAACGAGCCATAATTCCGTGCTACATCCGTGTTAATCCGTGGCTAACAACCCTCCCCACCGCATCTATCTCGATAACGCTGCGACCAGTTTTCCTAAGCCGGTCGCCGTCTACGATGCCGTCGATCATTACAATCGTGACCTCGGCGTTGCCGTTGGCCGGGGGGCGTTTGATCAGGCGGTGGCGTTGCAAGGGAGCATCAAGCGTTGCCGCATGCGGGCGGCGGAATTGCTGGGGGCGGAGTCGCCGGACCGGATTGCGTTTACGTTCAACTGCACCGACAGCCTGAACACCGCCCTGCATGGACTGATCGACGCCGGTGCGCATGTGGTGACGACCGCCTTAGAACACAATTCCGTGCTGCGGCCGTTGCGGGAATTGCAGGAGCGGTTGGGTATTGAAGTCACCTACGTCCCCATCGACGACGCCGGCCGCGTCTCTGCGGATGCTATCCGTGCCGCTCTGCGACCCGACACAAAACTCGTCGTCGTGAACCATGCCTCAAACGTCACCGGCGCGATTCAGCCGATTGCCGATATCGGCGAGATCGCGCGGCAGGCCGGTGCCACGTTCGTCGTCGACGCTGCTCAGTCGGCCGGGCAGCTGCCGATCAATCTGGCCCAGTTGCCGGTTGATGTGCTGTGTTGTGCGGGGCACAAGGGGTTGCTTGGGCCGTTGGGGACCGGGTTGCTGTATGTGCGGCCGGGAGTTGAGCAGCGGCTGCGGAGCCTGCGGCAGGGGGGGACCGGGACGCACAGTGAAGATGACCGGCAGCCGGAGAGTCTGCCGGACAAATACGAGTCGGGCAACCACAACGCGCCGGGACTGGTCGGGCTGGCGGCAGGGCTTGATTATCTGGCCGAGCGGGGCATCGCGTCGATTCGCGCGCACGAACAGGAATTGACCGCCCGCCTGCTGGAGGGGCTGGCGGCGATCCCCGGCCTGACGCAATACGGCCCGACCGACCCGCAAGACCGCGTCGCCGTGGTGAGCATCACGCTGGAGGGATTCGACCCGCAGGATTTGTCCGTGATCCTGGACGAAAGCTTCGGCATCCAAACCCGCGCGGGCCTACACTGCGCCCCCCGCATCCACGAATCGCTCGGCACGAAAGCAAGAGGCGGCACCGTCCGCCTCAGCCCGGGACCGTTCTCGACGGCGGAGGATATCGACGCGGCGCTGGAAGCGCTGCGGGCGGTTGTGTTGTAGGTCATGCTGTTCATGACGGGGTGAATCCTTGTGTCTCGTCAACACGTCAGGCGGCCACCTGAGCTGTGGGTTGTTTTCACTTTGCACACGTCATCCATTGGAGATCGCCATGTCTGACTTCAACTATCGCCGGCTCGACAAATCGGATGCTGCTGTTTTGCTGGTGGACCATCAATCGGGTCTCTGCAATATCGTGGGGGATTTCTCGCCCGATGACTTTAAGAACAATGTTTTGGCCATGGCTGACGCAGCCAAGTATTTTGGGCTGCCGACGATTCTGACGACGAGTTTTGAGTCCGGCCCGAATGGTCCACTGGTTCCCGAACTCAAGGAAATCTTCCCCGACGCCCCCTATATCGCTCGGCCGGGGCAGATTAACGCCTGGGATAACGAAGATTTCGTCAAGGCTGTGAAGAACACCGGCAAGCAACAACTCATTATCGCCGGCGTCGTCACCGAGGTCTGTGTCGCCTTTCCCGCCTTGTCGGCCATTGAAGAAGGTTATGAGGTGTTCGTCATTACCGACGCATCGGGTACCTTCAACCAGACGACTCGCGATGCCGCCTGGTCACGAATGGAGGCTGCCGGTGCGCAATTGATGAGCTGGTTCGGCATGGCTTGTGAATTACATCGTGACTGGCGTAATGACATGGAAGGGCTGGGGACGTTGTTCTCCAATCACCTGCCTGCCTACCGTAACCTCATCACCAGCTACAACGCGATGAAGTGAATTCGTCAGGCAGGAGCCTGACCTACCGTTCCGCATCCCGCTCAACCAATTTCCCCCGACGAAACTCCACTTCCAGACCCGTCGCCTTATACTCCACGCCGGGCAGATGGATGATCGGCCAGATGCGGAATTTGCCGTCCAGGCTCTGCGGAATCCACCAACTGCTCGAGCGGCCGACTTCGACATGCTCGTGAATCGAGGCGACGGGCCGTTGTTGCTCGTCGACGACCAATAACGCCGGCGCCGCCACGGAGTGACCTGATTCGGCGCCCCGGTAATGATAGTGTTCGTTGTTTCGGCCGGTGATATGTATCGCCGTTTCCAACGTCTGGCCATTCGACCCCGGCGCAATTTCGATCCCGACTTGAAATGGTGGTCCAATTTCCAAATTTGCGGGCGTTCCGCGGATCACGTTCACCTGTGGACGTTGATCACGAAACCATGTTACCAACCGCACGTCTTCCGCGCCGGGGGCCGGTAATCCGAACTCCAATTCGAGCAGTTCATATTTCCCCAAAATCGCTTCAGCTTTGCTGTCCACAAAATCGAGCACCTGCAGTTGTGTCGGCGAGCGTAACTTGGCACGACGGGCGAAGGGGATCTGCACGATGCCGAATGCCGGTTGCGCTTCTTCCACCGTCAGCTGCGCCCCGTCCGCGGTTGCCGCGATCGAGTACCAGCGATCGTCGATTTTCGTAAAACGCATGGAGGGAAATGATTCGTTCTTACGAAGATCGTCGAGGTGACTGTATGTGCCGTCGTTGTTGCGATCAATGAGCATGCGGTCGTTGCCGTAAAGCTCCGCTCCAAAATCATTAAACCGTCCGTTGCTATTCAAATCCAAGACGGCAATCTTATGCCGCTTGCCGCCGAATTCCGCGACTCCTTCGTAGTAGGAACTGTCGCGAAGCCCCGCGTGGACGTTTTCGACGGGGTGGTTGCGGTCGTGATATAAAAACGCGGAGAAGTCGGCGAAGTACGGCGACGTGTTTCCGCCGGCGGTGACCATCAAGCGAATGCGTTTCGAGGAGTGCGTCGTCCTGGTAGAGAGTTTGATCTTAAATTGCTCCGTTTCCGGATCAATCCGGTTGTCGTTGTTGCCGTCGATGTAGACGACGTCGTATCCCGTCCCCGTTCCGCCGCTCTCATCGACCACAAACGTGAAGACCTGATCCTCACCGTCTCCATACTTGGCGGCATAGAAGACCGGCTTCTCCGACGCGAAGCGAGGCAAGTTCACGTCCGCCTCTTGGCACGTATCGTGCGGAAGGAGCCACTGATTGTTGCTGAAGCCGTGAGCCTTCTCGCCCTCGTGTCCTGCAAGTTTCATGGGAATCGTCTGAACAGAATCCGCCAGCACCGGCAGCGGCATGAGCGCAACGACCGCACAGATCAATAGGCGAAAAAATCCGCGCGGGGCCGACCACACGGTATTTCGAGCGACTGGACACGCCGGGTAGCTGCCCGGACGACGGACTGAAACGCAAGCAATTCGCATAGCATGACCCCCATGAGCGTTCGGGTGCGCGATCGTTTCCAATCAGCATGATCGAACGGGGGTTCCGGTGCAACAGCGATTCACGCCGACCACCACAGCCCGCCGACACTGTCCCACGACTCCGTCTCGCCAATCATCAGAACCACCCGCCGGTCGTTTTGGCGGACGGGGACGATCGGGGAGCCGGGCGAAACGAAAACCGCCCCCGATGCGATTGGGCATGGGGGCGGAAGGTGATTGCCTGTGGTGCAGCCGGAATTCGACTATTCGTCGCCTTCGTCGGCCGGTTCATCCGCGGCCGGGGCAGTTTTGGCCGGTTCGGCGGGAGGAGCGGTGAATTCCATGCCGGGGACGGTGATGCCGGTCACGCGGACGGACGTGTATTTTTGACGGTGTCCGGTGTGACGGCGGGAGTTTTTCCGGCGGCGGAATTTCACCACCTCGAGCTTTTTGCCCTTGGTGTGCTCGACGACTTCGGTCTCAATCGAGGCGCCGTCGATGGTCGGCTGTCCGATGGAACTTTTTTCGCCGTCGTTGGCCAACAGCACGCGGTCGAAGGTCAGATTGTCCCCTTCGCTTGCCGATTCCCGATAGTCGACCGTCAGCGTGTCACCCACCTGAACCTGATGCTGGTGGCTGCCCTCTTCAAATATTGCAAACATCGCGCAAACCTTACTTCGCTATAACCTATTGCTGAAAAGCCTGTTAGGGAAATTGGACTGGGGCGCTGCTGGTGATCCTGCAGTGCCTTGTTGAGCCTCACCGCTTTCACTGGCAGACAAGCCGCCAGTGGCACCCCGTTGCAGACCGGTAGCGCGATCTGCGGGACGCGGTATTGTAGCGGGTCATTTCCGAGATTTCGAGCCATTCTCAGGCATTATTTTCACCTCGTTGCCGGTCGAATCCGTGCAGCGGATGATCAAATGCTCCGGGCTGACGTCTGTCCGGGAAATAATGCTGATGTTAACCCCTCCCTGTTCCTCGAAACTCGCAATGTCGCGGCGCTTTTTGTTGTTTAGGTAATCAGCGACCTGTTCGTGGATTTCGACCGAAATCCCCGCCACCTCTTCGCGGTTGATGGTGTTGAGCAATACGCGGATGACTTCGATGGCCATGCTCTCGGCGGTCTTCACCAGACCAGCCCCTTTGCAGCAAGGACAGTCCTCAAACACGCTCCGCTTCAACGAGGGGCGAATGCGTTGCCGCGTCATTTCGATCAAGCCAAATGGACTGATGCGGAGCACCTTGATCCGCGCCCGGTCACGGCGGATCGCTTCGCGCAGCGTCCGTTCTACAGATCGACGATGCCGTTCTTCGCGCATGTCGATGAAGTCGTTGACGACCACACCGCCCAGATCGCGCAACCGCAATTGGCGACAGATCTCAGTCGCCGCCCGCAGGTTCACCTGATAGGCGGTCTCTTCGGCGTTGTTGTCGGCGCGGAAGTTGCCGCTGTTGACGTCGATCGCCACCAGGGCTTCGGTCTGATCGATGACAATCGACCCGCCTCCTTTGAGCGGGACCTGCCGCTGTTGGATGCGCGCGATCTCGTCCTCGATGTTGTATTTGTGAAAAATCGGCTCTTTGCCGTCAAAGTGTTTGATGCGATTGACGTGGCGGGGAAGCACTGCTTTGACGAATTCGCGTGCCCGCTGATAGGCCTCCTCTTCGTCAATCCAGACGGCGTCGATCTCACTATTGTAGATGTCGCGAATCGTGCGGATGATCAGATCGTTTTCCTGATAAATGTCGACCGGGGCCGTGGTCTTTTTCAGCCGCCTGACGATGGTCCGCCACAGCCGCAGCAGATAACTCAGGTCGCGCTGCAAATCCTTCTTGGTCCGGTCGATTCCCGCGGTACGGATGATAAAGCCCAAACCGTCGGGCGGATCGAGTTCTTCGAGGATCGTGCGCAGTTTTTTGCGCAGATCGTCGTCGGCGATCTTGCGGCTCACGCCGACCCGCTGCAGTCCCGGCATGAGCACCAGATACCGTCCGGGGATGCTAATGTAGGTCGACAGCGTCGGCCCCTTGGTGCCGACCGCCTCTTTGATGACCTGGACCAGCACCTCGCTGCCGCGGCGGAAGATATCTTGAATGGGCGGCTTGCTGCGTTCGTTGCGCTCGCTCGGCCGGCGGCGGCCTTTGCCCTTTCCGCCCGAACCGCGACCGTTTCCGCCGGAGTGCGGCAGGTGTTTGTAGTATTGATATTCGACGTCGCTGACGTGCAAAAAGCCGTTGCGGCCTACCCCAAAATCGACAAAGGCCGCTTGAATGCTCGGCTCGATGTTGACGACTTTGCCCTTGTAGATGTTTCCGACATAGCTTTCTAAGCTGCTGCGTTCAACATACAACTCCTCCAATACGCTGTCTTCGACGACAGCGATCCGGCTCTCTTCCGGCTGGAGAACATTGACCAGCATTTCCTTCTTCATAAAGTACCCTTCGTCGGCATTGACGAAAAGCGCGTTTCTTCGATGTTTCGACCAAAGGGGCATACTGCGCCGCCCCAGCGTGTCGACAACCTCCGCGATCACGTGCTGCCTCGACGCCGCTGATTACCCGAAGTGCTTCGCGGGCGAAGCTGCTGCTGGGTCTCAGTATGCGTTGGCGCACCGTAAGTGGCGGGTTTGTTTGCCAATCGAAGCCGTGTTCATTCAACCCATGCAGCCATTGGTTTGTGCGATGCGCCGCAGCGGCGAAATCGCATGCCCCTGATGGCACGAGCGACGGCCAAGGATGCGCTGTAAGGCCCGCGTTGTCTTCAGACGGCACCCAGGATGTTTCCGGGGCGGCGCCAATCACAACGACCTGCATATGGGCCGATGTTGTCGAACACAGGAGCGGCTCGACACCATCGCCGCAAACAGCCGCAGAACCCTCGTTCCGGTGGGCCGAGGATTGCCGAGAATTCATAGGCGCGATTCTCGGCGCGGGGACCGTACGGCGATCGCCAACGGCACCCGCGTTGCGGCACTTGCATCGTCTCGCTGAATGTTGAATGAACTTACGCACTTTGATTCATACCTGAATCAATCCGTCCCGGGCAATGCTGCCGTGACATTGTCGGGTGACGTGGGAATGATCTTGGGAGCCGTGAACCGACCCGACAAGAATTCCCCATGTCCGTTGTCTGATTGTGAATTGTTTCCGTGAACTCGTTTCGCCGACCGCGGTTCGCTAGCGGCTTTACCGCAGCCGTTTAGAAAATCTCGTCCGGCGATATCTTCTTCAACTCGCCTCGTAAGTAGTTCTCCACATCACGGGCCACGTCCAAGGAGTCGGCGTGAGCGGCGATCTCCTGGGCTTGCGGAATCGTGATGTTGCGGATGACTTGCTTGATGATCGGAAGTGAAAAGGGCGTCGCACTCAATTCGCGGATCCCCATGCCGACCAACACCGGCGTAAAAATCGGGTCGCCGCTCATTTGCCCGCAAACGACCACCGGAGTATCGTGCTTCTCCGCGGCGGAAATTACCATACGGATCAGCCGCAAGATCGACGGATCCGCGGCGTTGTAAAGGTCTGCGACGGTCGGATTGGCCCGGTCCACCGCCAACGTGTACTGAATCAAATCATTTGTGCCGATGGAGAAAAAATCGACTTCCTCGGCAAACCGATCCGCCAATAAGGCAGCCGACGGCACCTCGACCATCATGCCGACTTGAATATCACGGCGAAACGGGATCCCTTCTTCCTCCAGGTCCTCGATGACGTCCGCCAGGATCATCTTCGCCTGGCGCAGTTCTAACACCGAAGTGACTAGCGGGAACATGATCCGAATGTCGCCGTGAACAGCGGCTCGCAAGATAGCGCGCAATTGGGTTTTGAACAATCCCAAATTCCGCAGCGTGAAGCGAACGCTCCGCAACCCAAGTACTGGATTGGGACTGATTTCCGCCAAATCCTCTAGCGAGTGCGGGAACTTCTCCGCCCCCAGGTCGAGCGGGCGAATCACCACCGGCAGATCAGGAATCGGGTCCTCCACCCGCCGGTAGGCATTGTAGTGGTCCTCTTCGCTCGGCTCCCGGTCATCCTTGAGGTACAAGAACTCCGTGCGGTAAAGCCCGACCCCTTCGGCGCCCCGTTTGATGCAGTGGTCCACCTCTTCGGGGAACTCAATATTGCCGTAAAGCTTGATCGGCACGCCGTCGGCCGTTTTGGACTCCAGGCGGACCAACCGCTCCAATTTGAGATTGGCTGTTTTGATCTTGTCCTGGGTATCCCGGTAGCGCTTGAGCGTCGGTTCGTCCGGATCGATGATCACCTCGCCGTGATTGCCGTCGATGATGATCGTGTCGCCCCCGGAGACGTCGGACAAAAACGGCCCGATGCCGACCACCGCCGGAATCTCCAAGGCACCCGCCAGAATTGCGGTGTGGCTTGTGTGACCGCCGACTTCCGTTGCGAACCCTAGCACGAATTCGGGGTTCAAGCTGGCTGTTTCGCTGGGGGTCAGATTGGTCGCCAAGACCAACACCGGTTCGGTGATGTGGGCCAGCTCTTCCCGTTCCATCCCCAACAGATGCCGCAACAGCCGCTTTTCGAGATCGAAAATGTCGACCGCCCGCTCGGCCATATATTTGTTGCCAAGGTTTTGGAACAACTTGGCGTACCGGCGGAGGACGCGGCTGGAGGCGAATTCCGGGGCATAGGTCCGCTCGCGGATCAGCTCCTCGATCTCCTCTTTGAGTTTATTGTCGCGGGCCAAATTGAGGTGTGCGGTAAAAATCGCGCCGTACTGGTCCCCGAGACGTTCCGAAGCGAGGCGCTCGTTTTCGGCGATCTCGTCGCAGACCGCTTTGAGTGCGGAGCGAAAGCGGGTCAACTCCATGTCAACTGCGTCAACGCTCACGAATCGCCGCGGTATCCGGAAATCTTCAGTTCCCAATACCAAGGCCGGACCTGGAACGACTCCAGGCGAGACGGCGATTCCGCGCTTTATTTCCATACTCAAATCCACTGGGAACTCAGTCGCCAGCCTTCAAAGCCGCGCGATCATTCGGCGGCGAAATTTGTCTTAAATAGTTTTTCCAGCGCGTCGATGACTTGTTGGGCGCCTGGAACACGTCATGCGCTATTGCATGACGACTCGGGATGCCTTGCACCGGACC
>CALFYU010000742.1 GCA_937952455.1 uncultured Planctomycetaceae bacterium | reverse complement strand
TGGCCGCGGCGGCAGTGACTACACGATCGCCCTGAAAGATGCGCTCGGATACAACACGCAGTTGCCCAAGCCTTTTGAAACACTGCCGGTCGATGGTTACCACCAGCATCTGCGCAACGAAGATCAGATTCGCAAATATGCCGAGGACCTGGGCGCGGACCGCGGTCGCTTTCGCGTTTGCAGTTTTGGCGATGAGATCAGCTTGGGACGGATCAACTTCGACGACCCCAAATACGTCGAACCGTTTCGCGCATGGTTGAAACGGAAGAAACTGACCAAAGACGATCTTGGGGTCGCCCCTGAGTCGGCAACGCTGACGGGCAACGATCGCCTGAAGTGGTACGCCACGCTCTTCAGCGCCGAGCAGCGATTCGCCCACTATCGCAACTTGACCAATGTCGCCCGGAGCGCGTTTGGGCCGCAGGTGTTGTGCGGGGCGAATTTCTCGCCGCATCACGACACGATGTACTACGGCAATCAGCTCCAATGGATTGACGCGTTCAAACATAACGCGATGAGCATGTTTTGGGCGGAGGATTACATCTTCTTCGTGCCGGAGTTGCCGCAGACGATTTCGTTCATGTTTGCGCGGATGAATTGCGCGACGAAGTATCACAACCAGCCAATTCACTTTTACGTGATGCCGCACCAACCGGGTCAGCCGGCCGACTATTTCCGCCGCAATTCGCTGCTCTCCATCGGCGCCGGCGCGAAGCACATTGATCACTTTTGGGTCGCCCCGCAGGAAAACTATTCGGAGAACTATGTCAGTTGGCAGTACCCCGAAACGTTCCAGGCGATCTACGAAACAATTCACGACACGGCCGCGGTCGAATCGCTGCTGACCAATTCCAAGCGGCGCCCCGCTCGCGTGGCGATTGTCACCGGCAAGGCCACGGCACTCAACGAGGATCACGCCCCGGTTGATGTCAATGCTGACAAGTTTCTGAAGATGTGTCACCTCGCCGGCAAGCCGCAACAGAACATCTGTCGCAAGGATCAGCAGTTTCTCTACTTCGCCCTGCGGCACGCACAGCACAACGTCGATCTAATCACCGAAGACGACATCATGGACGGAACGCTGCGCAACTACAACGTGGTTTATTTCGCCGGCGAATGGGTCAACAACCGCGCCGTGGCGAAACTCGACGCCTGGGTGCAAGCCGGCGGCGTGCTGTGTGCCTCGACCGGTTTGGGAATCCGGAATCAATTCAACGAACCGGAAACGGGATTGCTGACGCTGTTGGGCTTGAAGTCAGCCGACATGCGGAAGAATCTGTATCACGTCCGCCCGCTGTTGGAACTTCCGCTGGCCGATCCGATTGACACGATCACTATGGATGTCGGTTTTCGCTCGCCGACGGAGGAATTCGAATCGCAACCACGTGCTATTGCTTCCGCGAAGATCGACGCTATTGCGATGCGCCAGAAGCTGACGCCAGCTTCGGACGACCTGGAAGTCTTAGGGCGTTGGAGTGACGGCAGCCCGGCGGTTACCGTTCGCACGCACGGCAAAGGAAAGGCGTTTGCCATCGGCACCGCGGCTGGGGCGACCTATCTGAAGAGCGGCCTTTTGCCGCTTCCCTGGGCGCGGGGCGGCCGTGTGAATCTCTATAACCCCACCGACTTCGATGCCGGGGCAAAGCACCTCGTGCAGTTGGGCATCAACGCGCACCAGGTGCAACGCGATGCAAACTGCTCAAACCCGTTTGTCGAGTCGCTGCTGCTGGACAATGAAAACGGTACGCTGCTCACACTGGTCAATTGGACGAACGACAACTC
>CALFYU010000741.1 GCA_937952455.1 uncultured Planctomycetaceae bacterium | reverse complement strand
AACTTTGTAATTGCTGCCGGTTGACTTGTCGGTTGGAAATTGCGAATAATGAACGGCGGCACAGTTGGGATGTCCGGCCGGTGAATGGAGCACCAACAATTGAGATTCGTCACGCCGAATGTGATGCCGGGTCTGAGTCTGGACGGGAAATGCCCAAAGAGAGCGGATCGGAACGGTCGTCTGGCGAATCGGGCATTTTGGATTCCCCCCAACATCAATAAGAAGGGTGATCGGTTTTTCGCTTTTGAGACAGGGATGCCACCACAGCGACAATGTAACCCTTTCAAAGACCGCTATTTACGGCGTCGCCGCACGTCCGAAATAGCGCAGGAGATGCGGCAGTTTCCTTCGCGGGAAACGCGGCGTTTTTACATCCGTGACTTAGAGGTGAGAACGGGTGCGCTCCGCACTCCTCTGGAGGGACCAACTGACGCGCTGAAGTGGCGGACCGCGCGATGTCGGTGGCTGCAAGTCGGCGCCACGGGCAGACCACGTCAGTTTCGACGGATCTGAAGCCGTCGTGTCAAATCGGCAGCACGTTGTCGTTGGATCGGTAACGACTTGAATAAACAGTTTGATGGATTCTTTGGGAACCGACGTATCAAAGAATTGGGCCGCACACCAGGGGCCGTACACGGACGTGCGTAGACCACTTTCCAGAAAGGGAGTGACGACCGGTGTATCACTTTAACGACACGCTTATGGACTTGATGGAGCAGGGACTGTCTCGGGGCTACATTACGTTTCAAGAGGTCGACAAATACCTGCCTGACGAGGGAGGCAGCGTCGACACCGTGAACGAATTGGTGTTGGCACTCGAGGAATTGGGATTGTCCGTCATCGAAGACCCGACAATCGTCAACAAGAAGCCGGCGGCGCCTGAACCGCCTCCCTCCGAAGCAGCGCCGGTCGCCACTGAAGAACCGGCCGCATCGCTCTCGTCGCGTGATCCGATTCGGATGTACCTCAGCCAAATGGGGGACATTCCGCTACTCTCACGCAGTCGCGAGATCTTTCTCGCCAAGAAGATCGAATTGACCCGCCGGCGTTTTCGCCGCGCGATCCTCGAATGCGACTTCTCGTTGCGGATCGCGATCGACACGTTGCAAAAGGTCTTCGACGGGGAACTCCCCTTTGAACGTACCTTACGAACGTCCGAAACGGAAAACGTAGAAAAGGAACAAATCCTGGGACGGATGCCGCACAATCTCAAAACGATGTCGCGGCTGATGAAGCAAAACGCGGAAACATTTCGTGAAATGCGATCGGGCACGGCGTCCGCGTCCCGCATGCGGGAATTGGCTGCCGAATTGGTCGTTCGCCGTCGCAAGATCGCTACGTTGGCCGAAGAACTCAGCCTGCGGACGCAGCGGCTACAGCCAATCACGAAGCGGATGAAGCAAATCTCTGATCGCATGCTCGATTTGAAGACGCAAATTGAGCGGATGCGGAAACAGACGCGTCAGAATCCGGAGCTGCAACTCGCCCAACGCGAGTTGGACGAGTTGATGGAAATGACGCTCGAAACACCGGAGACCATGCAGGCACGCGTCGAGGAGGTCAACCGGCGGTTCGAAGCCTGGACGGAAGCGAAACAGCAGCTCTCCGGCGGGAACCTGCGGCTGGTCGTCTCCATTGCCAAGAAATACCGCAACCGCGGCCTAAGCTTTTTGGACCTGATCCAAGAAGGCAATGCCGGCTTGATGCGGGGCGTGGAGAAGTATGAGTACCGCCGCGGCTACAAGTTTTCAACGTATGCCACGTGGTGGATTCGCCAGGCGATCACACGGGCGGTCGCCGACCATGCCCGTACGATCCGCATTCCCGTACACATGTTTCAGAGCATTTCCACACTCAAAGCCAAAAGCGAGGAACTGCGTCAGCGGACCGGCCGCGAGCCGACCAGCGAAGAATTGGCCGAGGCTGTCGGACTCTCGACCGAAGAGACCGAACGCATCATGAAAACCTGGCGGCATCCGATCAGCCTCGATATCCCCGTCGGCGAAAGCGAGGACAGCAGCTTCGGCGACTTCCTCGAAGACGGCGCCGAAGTCAATCCGCTCGACTCGGCGACGCACGAACTGCTCAAGGACAAGATCGGCCATGTGCTCAAAAGCTTGACCTACCGCGAGCGCGAGATCATCAAACTGCGCTACGGACTGGGTGACGGTTACAGCTACACGCTGGAAGAAACCGGCCGCATCTTCAAGGTGACCCGCGAGCGGATTCGGCAGATCGAATCCAAGGCGTTGCGAAAGCTGCAACACCACACCCGCAGCAATCAGCTCAAGGGCTTTGTGGAAGACCTGCCGGGTGACGAGTTCCAAGAGTCCGAAGCAGAGGCAGTCGCCGCCGAAGCCTCCTGAGCCGACGGCAGCCGAGGCTCACAAGACGCAACGTAAAACAGCCACCGCGGGCCGATCGCCTGCGGTGGTTATTTTATGCGCCGCATTGTCAAAGTTCGTCCGTCCCCGTGAAGTTGCACATCATGGCCCGCAACTTGCGCTTGAGGACCGGATAGCTGAAGAATTTCTTGGCGACTTCAAAGTTGTGGTCGACCATTGCTTGGCGATAATCCGCATCGCGGATCACCCACTTCACCTGCTCGGCGAGTGTCCGGGTGAGGAATCCGTCCATGGCGATCACCTTAAAGCCCCGCGGTTCGATATCGGTGATAAAGATCGAGTAGCGGTTCACCAGCACCGGCTTGCGGAAATAAAACGCTTCCAGCAGTGCGTTGCCGAATCCTTCGTACAGGCTGGGAGAGGTGACGATATCGGCATGCGGGTAGACGTCCCACTGGGAATAAATCTTGGGCCCGTCTTCTGATGAGCGGCGCTCATCGCCGACGCGGGCATGCACGAAAAACACGTCAACCCCCGCCTGCTCGGCCATGTCCGCCAACGCGTTTTGGTAATCCAGTCCTTCGTCGCCCGACTCATGTGTGACGACCAGCTTAAAGCGCGAGTCCTTGAGTTGCGCAATCAGGTTGATGGCGTGCTCGATCCCCTTGCGGGGGACGACGCGGGTGGGCTGCAGCACCAGGATGTCGTCGGGCGTGAGACCGATTTCGCTCCGGAAATCGGACGCGAACTGATCGTCATCGGGGGGCGGAGTTTCAAAATCGAGGACGTTGGGAACCAGAACCGAAGAACAACCCTTGCGCCACGCCAGGTCCTGCTGTGCAAAAGAATTGATCGTTACGTGCTGTATCGAAGGCAGCCGGGGCGGAAACGCCATCTCCAGAAAGTCCCCCACGCAGTTCACAGAGAACCGGTCGCGCTCCCAATAGAAATCGTGGTGATGCGCGATCGTGGGGAACTCGGTTTCGGCAATGAAGTGTGTCAGCGCGATCCCCAGCGGAATGTGCATCGGAATGCACAGGGCGTTTTGTACGACGAGAATGTCGATTCCGAACCGCTCGACGAAATCGTAAATCGTCCCTTTGAGATAATCCGCCAGTCCGATGATCTTGCGGGTCAAATCGGGCGTGCGGCGCAGATGGCCGAACGCCAGGGAATTGATTTCCACGTTGGCGGGATGCCCGAAATAGGCCTCGGGGACCATCATACTCACGCCCGGATCGCGGTCGAGCTTTACGGCGGACCTGTGGCTAATGTGCTGATGGTACCACAGAACCTCGGCCCAGTTCGCGCCCTCGAGCGAAACGCCGTCGGTGCCGGCAAACCGCGTCGACACAAACCCCAAACGTTGCCGTTCCATTTTGTTGTTTGTCCCCCGTCGTGACCATTATCGCCGGGATCGCGAAACGTTGCCCACCGCCGCGCATCATAGCGACCGTGTGAGATGGGACACAACACACCGCGCCCGGTTATCAATTTCCGCAAACAACGGCCCCTTGTGCCGACCAAGACGTGCAATCGCCGTGCCGAATCAACCGGGGGGCGCAGATCATTTCGAACGCTCGGTCATTGTCCGGCAGAACGGCTCCCCTCCGGCGAGCCCGCGATGGGCACGCCGTGGGGCAACGGCCGCGCCGCCACATTGAATCCGTTGGCATGCACTGCCGTTTGTAATTCGCGAAACAGGCCGAAGCTGTCCGGATAGACCCACATGGTGAGCGTCGTATCAGGCGGTGCGGTCTTGAGGACTTCCACAAACCGCGACCCGACTCGCAACGCCTCTTCGGCTGTTTCCCCTTCGACGTCCGGCGTCGCCTGCAGTTGCCACGCCGAAACCGACACGCGGAACATGCCGGGGCCATACTTCAATTCGTCTATCACCGACAGCGGCGTACGTTCGACCAGATACCGCATGCGGTAACCATCGATCGGCCCCACATGCCCCTGATGCGTCCGAGTCCGCGACAATAACGAGCGTCGGTGTTCCAGATGCGTTTTCAACTCCGAAATCAATCGTTTGAGCGGAATGTAGGAAATACGGTTGTTTTCTAAGTGAAAGTGGAATTCCTCTCCTTCGACGATCTGGCTGATCGGTGTCAGTTTGTGGATGATCTCTTTAACTTCCGGTTCCGCAGTGCTGCGAGATTTGATCTCGTCCGCCAACAGGGCGAGATGCGTCATGTCATCCGCAATGTCCTTCTTCCGTGCCGTCAGCTGTGCTTCCAGACGGTTCATGGAGGGCTGCAATTCTTCCAATTGGCGATCAGTTTTCGCGACGGCCGCTGCCGCTTCTTTCCGGGCCAGAATCGTTTCGGCCAGTTGTGGAGTGAGTTTTGCCGTCTCGCGGTCGAGATTATCAATCTCCTTTTCCAGGCGAGTGATGTCGACCAACAACTCCGGCGAGGGCTGTGGCGGTCGCGGGGGTTCCGGAGGAAGTTCAACCACTTTGACCGGGGGTGGGGGTTCGGGCGGGAGGATATCTGCACTCGGCACATCACTGTCCATACCCAGGCTGACCACGATCGCCCGGACCGGTTCCGCTTCGATTTCTTCGGGAACCGGTTGAGGTGCAGGCGCGACCGGCGCGGATGCCGATTCCACCTCCAGCGTGGCGGGCATCTGGCTCACGCGGACGCCGGCGATCACAATCAAGATGATCAGGATGCCGACGATATTGGCGATGATGTCCAGAAACGAGTCGGAACCCGATTCCAAATTGCTTTTCGCATGCCTGCGGCTCATCGGGTGACCTCCTGCTTCACGCGCGTGTCGGCATCCGCTTGAAGATAGTCGGTCGAGGTCGAAAGCCCCCCCTCGCGGAGCGCAGTTTCGATCGGCTTGAGGACGGTCACCGCTTTGGGATGTACGTGAAACTTCACTGACGGAACCCAATAGAAACCTGACGGTGGCGTGCCCCATTTTTTGGCGTTTTCGTCGATGTCCACGATCACCGCCCGCAACAGTTGCTGCTGCGTTTCGCCGTAACCTAACACGATGGCGGTATCGAGATCGCCGATCTGAATGCGGTCGGGGGTAATGACCACATTCACTGACCGCTCGATACCGATGCCGGAACGGCGCGAAAGACCCCACCCCCGTTTGGCGAGATTCCTCTTCATCCGGTCCATCTCCTGTTGTCGGGTGATCGACAACTGCGGCATGGCCGGCGGGTTTTGCTCGCCGATGGCCGCCGGTGACGACGTTCCACCCGCTTGAGGCGCATACGGGGAAGGGGAGGCGGCGGTTTGCGCCGGGGTGAGTGTCGTCCGCCCGGTGAAGGGCGTCTTGGCGATGTCGTTCGGGGTGGGCGCCGCGTTTTCTCCCGATCGTCCGCGGGCCGGTTGGCCGTCGCTGCGGTCTGCTTCCGAACCGCGTGACTGCGCCGAGGATCCCGCGTCGCCCGTTCGTCCGGGCTGCGCCTCGTCGACGCCGGTCTCCCCGCCGCGTGGATCACGACCTGCAAGCAAACCGTCACCGGGGTTTTGCTCATCGCCAAACGCCGAGTTCGCATCATCGGGCGGCATCAGCGGACCGTCAGAACCGTCTTGAAACAACGAATCCGCTTTCGGCGACTCTCCTTGGTTTCCTCTGCGATTCTCGCCGCCGTTAGCGAGATTACGCCCGGGATTCAACATGGCGGCGTCGGAGGGTTTGACGAACCGCCGCGGGATGTCAGTCGACTGTCCCGCATTTTCAAACGGGTTGGCGGCAATTCCATGCGGCGCCCGGTTCTCTTGTGAAGAGTAGGTTCCCGTGCCGCCGCCTCTGCGCTGCGTGGGGATCGGATCCCAGCCGGGCAAAGACGTTTGACCTTGTTCTCCATCGCCGGTGCCGCGGCGGCCGCTCCCTTTGGCCGTGCCTCGCTCGGCAATGCGGCGACGGTGTTGCCGGGCTTTGGCGGCAAACCGCGAGGCAGTCGACGACCCGTGGGCGAAGGGCAAATCTTCGTCGGCGAGTTCCGCCTCGTCGGGAAATCTGGTCAGGTCGTCGATACTGCCCCGCACGGCAAATTTGCGGACCACGTCGCTGCGGCTCTTAAGCGCTTCGGCGATCGCGCGGCGGAGCACCATCTGTGCCTCCGGGTCGGCCGGCGGCAGTTGCCAGTCGAAGTCCTCTTCGATCAGTTCGTAGCCGTAGGACTCTTTCCACTCAGCGAGGAATTTGCGAGCCATATAGTACGTGACACTCCCTTCGGGACGCACGACCAATAGTAAGTACGGCTTTTCGGTCCGCTCGGTCCCGGCAACTTTGGCTTTTTGTGACCAATAGTCATGCAGCGCCTGGACGCCTAAGAGCATGGGATTGAACGACTCGGTAAAGCCTTCCAGTTGCTGCGGGCCGAGAAACACGTTCTCCGGCAGGAAGCGAATGCCTTTGTCCGTGCATTCCACAAAGATCGGCCGCCGAGTCGTTCCCTGCCGCCCGTCGTAGGGAATCAAGGCGTACTTGCTCGGGGCATTCGCGCGGCGTTTCTGCAGTTCGTCGAGATGTTGTTCGGCTTTGCGGATGTTCAGCAATAGCTTCCGCCGCTCCGCCTGAAACTCCTCATCTTCGCTGCGGAGTTGTTGTTCCTCGGCGCGGAGTTCCTCCAACGCAGCTTGCTGTCGCTTCAGTGCGTTCTGCGCGGCTGCCAGCTCGTTTTCAGCCTTTCGCAAATCCGCGGTCTGTTCGGCGAGTTTCGTCCGACGGCGATTTTGCTCCACTTTCAGCGCTGCGATCTGCCGGCGCAGTTCAATATTGGGATCGGGCGGCGGCGCTACCGCGACGATCGGTTCTGGCTCCGGCTCCAGTTCCGGGACGACCACGACAAACTCGGGCGCGGCCTCCAGGTCCTCGGGGTTTGGTAGTTCGTAGGGGTCGACTTCGATGAACGGACTGGGGCGCGGCGGCGGTTCCAGCTCCGGTTCTGGTTCTGGGTCCGGCGCCACTGTCTTGATTGCGAGTTTTTGCGCCGTTTCATCCCCGATCATCTGCGTGGTGACAATCAGCAGAAAGATCAAGGCCCCCATCGCGCACACCAAGACCGCCAAAAATGGAAAGAGCGAGACGGTCAAATTGGAGCGTGGTGTGCGGCGGCTCATACCGAATTTCGCTGTGGACGATGGATGTTAGCCCGCTGGGGGGAGTTGCTTACGATTTTCGAAGGCCCCCGCCAAATGCTGTTTGGGAGACCTGCGGACATGCCTGTGCGGGGCCGGGAGACCTGCGCACAACTTTACTGAGTCGTGAGTGGCCGGTGGTCAGTGGCCAGTCGCGGGCGATTGATTTGCTTCCCTAATTTGAACGGTCAATTTGAGTACCTCAAGCCTGTCCCCTCAAGCCTACCTCTAGGAGACCGGCGCACGACTCAATTAGGCGACGGCTACGCCGCTTTGCTGCGTACTGTGAGCAGGTGAACGGCGGCGCTTAGGTTGTGAAGTGTCTCGTCGAAGGCTTCGACGGAGCGGATGGCGTTGAGGTTCTCCGCCAATGTCCCCTGCAGCCGCGTCAGGTTTTCCTCCTGTTCGATGATGCGGGACAACAGGTCCCCTTGGGCTTGCATCTGCCCCATTTGGCCGGTCAGCGCCTGCGAGGCGGCGCTCAATTCCGTATTCCATTGCGCCGCCGTCGCCGAAATCCCCGCCGTAATTTGTTCGGTTTGCAGTTTGAGATCGTCGCGGATGGTGGCGATCTCGTCGAACATCAATTGCCGCTGCTGATCCAGCAGTTGCTGCGCGGCCAGTTGTTGTTCAGTCAGCGTTTCACGATGGGCCGACATCATGCCGGCAATTTCCTGTGAAACGCGTTGATAACCTTTGAGCAACTCCTCTCGCCCGGCGGCGAGCTGGCGGGCGTGATCGGCCAGCGTCGATTCGGTCCCGGCGTGCAGTGATGCGGCGAGCGAGGACTGCTGTTTCTCCAATGTAGCCGACCATTGCTCACGCAACCGATCGATATTCGCCTGCCAGGTCTGCGTATGATGGGCGACGACTGCTTCGGTTTGTTTGAGCAACTGCTCGGCTGCCTGTTGTTCGGCTTGCAGCAACGGACTGGCGTCGTTCGCCGCCGGAAACCAACTGCTGATGTGGTTGAAGGCTATCTCGTCGACCTCGTGCAAGATGGACTGTTCCGACTTTTCGACCCAGTGCGTCAAAAACACGATTCCCAAAGTGAGGGCCAATCCCAAAGTCGTCGTGTCGAAGGCGACTCCCAAGCCCCCGGTGACTTTGTCCATCGACTCGGTGAGCTGCTCGGGTTGGACGTTGGCAATGGCGATCGTGATGCCCATAACGGCTCCCAGAAAGCCCAGGATGGGACTCGCCCACGTAATGGTGCGGATCAGACCGAAGCTCTCATGCAGGCGTTCGGCGCCGATGTCGGAGAGATATTGCTGATGTTCGTAAAGGTTCTTGGTGGAACCTAACCCGCGCACGTTTTGACAGACTTCGGCAATGCGGCGGACCAAGAATGTCTGATGGAATCGCCGCGGAAGTTCGCAAATCACCATCATCATTCGCGTCGCATTTTGGACAGCATCATCCGTTTGCCCCGGCAGTTCGTAGAGCTGACGTAGCTTCAACGCGGATTTTTGCGTACCGAGCGAGAGCACCTTCATGCCCAAAATGGCGATGCCCAAAAAGAACAGCGTCACCTCGACATATTCCAAAACATGCCCCGCACAATACCGCTCCACCAGCGCCCGTTGCACCGGCAAATGCGGCAACGCGGCGTAAAACCCGGCGGTCAGCGCTGCTCCCCACAGCACGGGGGACATGAAGATCGCATCCAACCACCCGCGGCTTTTGAGTGTCAGATCGTCGAGTTGATCCCCGCTCGATACGTGCGTCGCCATGATGACTGAGCTTCTCTTAAAAAGTTGAACGGCCTTATTGTGAGATGACTGCGTTGCGCGCCGCTGCGCAATACGCCGCCGAAGGGCTGCGCAGTCGCTACAATCGTTAATATCGGACCACCCTCCGGCAGCCGTTGATGAATTTCGTACAGCGCACGCAGTTGCCGGAAATGAGATGTACTGTGCACGACGTAAACGCCGCCATGGTCCATGTATCAGACCTGCCGCCCGTCTTTCTGGCGTTTCATGACCTCCGTCGCTACAGTGGGGCATTCTGAGACGCGATGACGGTTTTTTGTGTAAGAAAGGTCGATTGGTCGTGGATGCGAATATTGTGTTGTTGCCCGGGGACGGAATTGGGCCCGAGATTGTGGAACAAGCGCAGCGGGTTCTGGTGGCCGTCGCGGAACGGTTCGGCCACGCGTTTCAATTTACCAGTTGTCCGATGGGAGGGAACGCCATCGACAGCCACGGTACGCCGTTACCCGATGAAACACTCGCCGCCTGCCGCGGCGCCGACGCGATTCTGCTGGGGGCCGTCGGCGGTCCCAAGTGGGACGATCCTAAGGCTAAAACCCGTCCCGAACCCGGTCTGCTGGCGCTCCGCCAGGAGTTGCAGCTGGTCGCCAAACTGCGGCCGATCACACCGGACATACAACTGATCGACGCCCCGC
>CALFYU010000740.1 GCA_937952455.1 uncultured Planctomycetaceae bacterium | reverse complement strand
TGAGCGACCATTCTCATTGGTCCGCTTGGTTAATGACGGCTCCGCTGTTGGTGCTTTCGGTCTTTGCAGCGTTTGTTGCCGTCGGCGGAGAAGAGGGGCCGCTGTGGTCCATGCTCGTGCACAGCGAGCCGGTAGGCGTCGCGCACGGGTCGGAAGCGCTCCCGCCGGGAAATATCAATCTGCCCAGCCACGGCCACGTAGGTGAAGTTCATGCCGAAGCAGGACGGTACGCCCTGTCGATCGCCGTATTGGGGGCTGTGTTGGCTTATCTGTTTTACGGCATCCGCGTGTTGAATCCGGGGGACGTGAAACGGCAACTTTCAGGAGTGCATGAGTTTCTCGTCGAAAAATGGCGGTTCGACGAATTGTATGACGTGGTGTTCGTGCGGCCGGTGCACGTTGTCGCCCGTTGGGTAGCGGCGTTCGACCGCGTCGTAATCGACGGCTTTCTGCACGGCACGAGCAAAGCTGTGATTGACGTTTCCACGATTGACCGCCGTTTTGACGAGACGGTGATCGACGGCATTGTGAATTGGGTCGGCCAAAAAACCTTCGCCATCGGCCGATCACTGAGCGTGGTCCAAACCGGCCGCTTGCGGCAATACGTAGTGTTCATCGCCGGCGGGCTATTCGGTGTGCTGATGTTGGTCTACCTGTTCACGCTTTGATGCCAACGACAAACAGCGTGATTCAATTACCGAGCGTGACAACCTCTTCTCGACAGTCGAGTTCATTGAAACAATGAGTGATCCATTTTATCTGCTGAGCGCCATCATCTTCGCCCCCACGTTAGGGGCGCTGATTTTAGCCTTCTGTTCCAAGGAAGCCGAAGAGGGGATGCGGGTCTTCTCGCTGTTTGTGACGGCCGTCACCTTCGTGCTCACGCTCTTTCTGCTCAAGGATTTCGATCCGGCGGTCGGCGAGATGCAGTTGCAGGTCAACCGGACCTGGATCGATGCCTGGAATATCAACTATCAGTTGGGCGTGGACGGCATCAGCATGCCGCTGGTGCTGTTGACGAGCCTGATTTCCATGCTGGCCATGATCGCCTCCTGGAGCATCACCAAGCAGGTCAAGGGCTATCTGATTCTGTTTCTGCTGCTGGAAACGGGGATGCTAGGCGTGTTTTTGGCGCTGGACTTCTTCTTGTTCTACGTCTTTTGGGAAGTCATGCTGCTGCCGATGTATTTCCTGATCGGCATCTGGGGCGGCCCGCGCCGCGAGTACGCTGCGGTCAAGTTCTTCCTGTACACACTCTTCGGCGGCGTGCTGATGTTCATCGCCATGCTGATGTTCTATTTCGGCAGCGCCGGCGACGGAGCGGCGTCGACGTTTGACATTCTCCGCTTGCAGGAGATCGGACAGGGCAAAATTGCCGGCATCGAGTTCGACGGCACGATGCAATTGATCGCGTTTTGGCTGCTGTTCGTTGGGTTTGCGATCAAAGTCCCGACGGTTCCCTTCCACACCTGGTTGCCCGACGCCCACGTCGAAGCCCCCACCCCGATCAGTATGATCCTGGCCGGCGTGTTGTTGAAAATGGGCGGTTACGGCATTTTGCGGATCGCGTTTCCAATTTGTCCCGACGGGGCTCAAATCGCCGCCTACGTCTTGGTCCTCATCGGAGCGGTGAGCATCATCTATGGAGCCTTCGCCGCCATGGCCCAGACCGACTTCAAGCGGTTGGTGGCCTACAGTTCCGTCAGCCACATGGGCTACGTGATTTTGGGCATCGCCGTCTGGAAGATCACCGACGGGGTAACCGTCGGCAAGGAGTATTGGAACATGGGCATGAACGGTGCGATGTTCCAGATGATCGGTCACGGCATTTCCTCGGCCGGTATGTTCTTTATGGTGGGCGTGATTTATGACCGCGTGCACCACCGCGACTTGAACAAGTTCGGCGGGCTGATCGGTCTGATGCCGCTGTACGGCGGTTTGGCGGCCGGCATTTTCTTCGCCGGCCTGGGGCTACCCGGTTTGTGCGGATTCCCCGGCGAAGCATTTACGGTCTTGAGCGCTTGGAACTTCAGTCCGCTGTTGGCGATCATCGCGGCGGCGGGGGTGATCCTGACGGCCGGTTATATTCTCTGGGCCGTGCAACGCGTGTTCTTAGGCCCCGAATACAAAGGCCCGCACCCCGAGGCAATCACGCCCATGAACGGACGGGAAATCTCGGTGGCGGTCACGCTGTTGGCTTTCGCCATTATCTTGGGCGTCTATCCCGAATCGATGTTCGGTCTGATGCGGGAATCGACAACGTTGTTGGTTGATAACCTCTCCAACACGGTACAGGCGTCCGGGGATGTCGTCGGCCAATTGATCAAATAACGTCTGATCGACGGTCCACCGGCCGCGATCAATCCGAGTTGATGATTCATGAATATCGAAATCCAAGACCTCGTAGACCACGTTTACGCCGATACCGGGACTTCGCTGTGGGCGTTCACCCCGGAACTTACGATCTGCGCCACAATCCTGCTGTTGTTGTTCGCGCGGCTGTTTGGCGTGGACCGCAAGGGGGGCTTCGTCTCGCCCGCCGGTTTGGCCATGATCGGCATTGTGGTGGCCATCGCGATGTCTCTCTCCACACAATCGGAACTGACCGGCAATCCTGACGGGGTTATCTCGCGTGAACTCTTCACCCGACTATTGGTATTCGCTCCCTTTCCGGCATTCTTACGCTTGCTCATTTTGACAGCAATGTTCGTCGTCGTCTCT
>CALFYU010000739.1 GCA_937952455.1 uncultured Planctomycetaceae bacterium | reverse complement strand
GACGTTTCTTGAGGAGATCAGAAGTCATTATCGCCCCGCAGATGACGAACAACAGGCATTGACGACGCGGGAGAAAAACCGCCGCGCGATACGCAGCGCTTTGGCAAAGCCGGTGACCGTGGATTACCAGGACGTTCCGCTGACCGACGTCGCCTCCAGCATGCGTGAACAATACCAAATCAATGTGTTGATCGACCACGTTGCGCTCAACGACGAAGGAATTTCTTCCGATACGCCGATCAATGCAAATGTCAAAGGTATCTCCTTGCGGAACCTTTTGCGATTGGTGCTAAAGCCCCTGCAAATGACTGCTGTATTAGACGGCGAAGTGTTGATGATCACGACCGAGCGCGTCGCAGAGTCGATGCAAGTCGTGCGGATTCACAACGTGAGCGACCTTGCTTCCGACGGAGAATTGAGCGGGTTGATTGCTGCGATCCAAGAGACGGTCTTGCCGGATACGTGGGAGACGGCTGGCGGTCCAGGTACGATCAAGCCGCTGAAGATTGGCGGACATTCCGACAATACCCCCGCCGCACAACTCCTCATCATCCGCCAGACCGAATACGGCCACAAGCAAGTCGCCGCACTGTTGGACCAGTTGCGGCGCGTGAAGCGGTAGCGACAGGCGATCCAATTCGTTTCGCCGATGCGAGAGGTGTCCGTGCTTCACACTGGCGGGCAAGCCGCCGGTGGCACCCTCTGCGCACAGCTGGCACCGGTGATTCCGCACTGCCGGCCCGATCGCGATTTTCGCCAAAACCGGAGTTTAGGGGAAAATCAGAATTGCAAAGCCCTGCCGGGCGAATCAGAATCATCGTCCGGTAGGCGCCAATTTGCCCGGCCGGAGGAGAGGCCAATTAATTTGCCCAAAGCCCGTTTCTAGCCCGTTTTTTGTTGACAGCCGGAATGCATCGTTCACAATAAAGGTCGCGGGCCGCTATTGTGGCGCGTTTCGCCGAAGCTCGCTATCGGCGGGGGGCGCAGCCGACGAAATCGACTGTTGTGGTTTATCAACCATTGGTGCGAGAAATCGGCAGAACGTGGACTTGGGGCATCATCGATGAGGGGTGGCGAAATGGGAATTTCGGGCCAAAACCGGCGAAAATCCGGTGCGGCGCGTGTGACCGTCCCTCGATCTCGACTTCGGTATGAAACGTGCTAGGGAGTTAGGCACGAACGTTGACAACCGGGAAGTGGGCCGGTCGGTTTGCTGCACAAGACGAAGCGGATAACCGCTACGGTCGTTTTAATGCGATAGGAACCGGCCAGACCACTTGAGGCAGTCTGGGATTTGATCCACGACGGATATCGGCGTGTTAGACTGCTCAAAGGAAGCTGCGGCAAGATGCCGCGCCAGTCGCAACAGGTACGGCAATGTGCCGCAATCCGCCTGCGGCAAGCGTTTGAAATTACGGCAGATAGGCGAAATGAGACCGCCAGTCGGGGAGTTGTGCCGTGCATGCCACGCGGAAGCAGGGACGCCGGAAATGGGAGTTGATGCGAGCGGTTGTTGCAACCGACGGGGACGGAGTCCGCGCCGATTTTGACGCCGATGACTACGGTATTCGTTGCGGTGCGGTTTCGACGACCGACGGGAACGTCAAGACCGTCGTTCGCGCGGTCGGGCAGAGCCGGCGAGCGAAAATGAGCCATCATACGAAGTGATTCGAGGAGTATTGCCGGTGGGAACCAGCGAAAAGAATTCAAAACCGGTCTTCGGCGTGGGAACTTGGTGCGCTTTGGGCCTGTTGTCGGTTGCCGTCCTGTGGTCCTATTGGCCGACGTTCACCACCATGGCGGGAAAATGGGAAAACGACGCGCAATACTCCCACGGTTGGCTGGTGCCGCTGTTTGCCATCGCTCTGTTGTGGTTTCGCTGGGACAAACTCGAACCAGAGAATCTGACCTGCAATTGGTTGGGAATTGCGCTGTTGTTGCTCGGGGCGGCCATGCGCCTGGGTGCGGCGTGGATCAACTTTGACTGGTTCGACGGCATGTCTCTCATCCCCATGCTGGCGGGGATCTGTCTGCTGTTCGGCGGGGGGGCCGCCTTCAAGTGGGCCTGGCCGGCGCTGGCCTTTTTGGTCTTCATGGTCCCGCTGCCGTATCAGGCGGAACGTATGATGATGGGTCCCCTCCGCAACCTGGGAACCACGACCAGCACCTATGTGATGCAGACGATCGGGCTGCCGGCGATTGCCGAGGGAAACATCATTCACCTGGGCGAGCATACGATCGGCGTGGCGGAGGCCTGCAGCGGGTTGCGGATGCTAGTCATCTTTTTCGCGCTCTCGGCGGCGGTCGCGTTGATTATCGACCGCAGCATTTGGATCCGTTTGTTGATTCTGGTCAGCGCAGTGCCGATCGCATTGATTTCCAATATTGCGCGGATCACGATCACGGGCATGATGTATCAATTGGCCAGTCCCGAGCTGGCGGAGCGCATTTTTCACGATTGGGCCGGCTGGCTGATGATGCCATTCGGACTCTTGCTGCTGTGGGGCGAATTGTGGCTGGTCTCACATCTGTTTATCGAGGAGTCGGACGAGGAATATGACGCGCTGGCCATGGGGTTCTCCAAGGCGGCGAAAACGAACTCGTCAGAAGAGGGATCGGAATCGGATGCGGCGGGGTCGGATAAAGTTCGCCTGCCGCTAACGTAAGGCTATTTGCGGAATCGCTTCTCCGTCCGCAGCGGCGGCGGAGGCTGAACTCGAATTGACAAGACGCGTGGAACTGCAGGTGGACACGGAAAGTCGGCGCCGCGCCGGCGCTTAGCACCTTTAGGCCGAGACAACATGATGCAATCAAATCACGAATCGAATCACTACCGAAACGGAAACGCGGCCGTTCCGGCGCATGTCAACGGGGGCGGGACCCTGGTACCGGTCGGCAATGGGATGATGGAACCGCCGACACCAGCCGCGGGTCTCGGAAATGATGGGGGCGGGCAGGTTGATCCCAAGGCGCTGTTGAATGCGTTTCGCCGCCGATGGTTTTTGGCGGTCACGGTTGGTTTGCTGTGCGGCGGAACCGCGGCCGCAGCCGTGTATATGCTGGTGCCGCCGAATTTTGTCGCGTCGTCGGTGATCTACATCGACGCCACGCCGGACGCGGTTT
>CALFYU010000738.1 GCA_937952455.1 uncultured Planctomycetaceae bacterium | reverse complement strand
AAGAATCTCCGCACGCACAAGCAAGCTGGAGCGGTATGGTCCCGACGTCCGCTGCGATTTTTTGATCGACTTCATGCGCCGGCACCGCGATGCGCCGTTTTTGGCCTACTTCTGTCTCTCGGCCATGCACCGGCCGTTTCATCCCACGCCGGCGCATCCCGATGCGCCCGCAGCGGGTGAACAGCCGCCGGCCGCATGGATGACCAGCCGCGGCGAGGCGGAGAACTTTGCGCCCATGCTGAACTACGCCGACGGTTTGGTGGGACGCCTGCTCGCTGCGCTGGATGAGTTGCAACTGGCGGAGAACACCGTCGTGATCTTCACTGCCGACAACGGCACCGACAACAAGGGGGAGGCAAAGACGATTCGCTCCAAGTTTCGCGACCGGCTGGTCAGCGGAGGGAAATATTTTCCGACCGAGTTGGGGGCGGAGGTGCCGTTGATCGTGCGTTGGCCGGGAAAAACTGCGCCCGGCGGCGTGACTGATGCGTTGGTTGATTTCACCGACGTGCTGCCGACGCTCTGCGAACTGGCCGGCGCCGACCGCGACGATGAACCAACCGACGGCCAAAGTTTCGCCGGATGTCTCACCGGCGGCGCAGCATGCGGCAAGCCGTTTATCTACACGTGGGGAAACTTCGACCACAACTCGCGGCGTTACAAGGACCCCGTCACTTTCGCGGATTCGTTTCTGCACATCGCCCGCGACAAACAATGGAAGCTGTACAGCGACGGGCGGTTGTTCAATATCGGTGAGGATTTCTTCGAAGAGCGCGCCATTTCCGCCGGGACAGATGCGGCAGCCGATGCGGCGCGAACCCGGCTGGAGCGGTCGCTGTCCAAACTTCGTACGTCATCTTTCCGCAAATGGTAGACTCATTTTTTCCCTGCCGGTGATCGGCCGGGAGAAAATTGCGTATAAATACAGAGAACAGCAACCATTTCGTCTATATTACGCGGATTCAGACTCAGTCGATTGGTCGGGCAAGCATCGAGTCCTGTATTGGATAGGTGATACGATGACTGGCAGACAGACTTTGCATGAGGTGAGTCGAACATCGACCGTCCCCGAAGCGCCCCCGGCACCGCCGGTTGTTGAGCCGGAGAGCCCGCCACTTCCGACGCCTGCGCCGCCGGCTCCCGACCGAACTCCGGACCTGGATCCCTTCAATCCCAGTTGGCCCGAAGGCCGGCCGGAGCCGCAACCGAAGGCGTGACGGTGAACCGGACCTGTCCGTGCTGCAAACGTCACGCATCGCTTCCGGCCTGTTTTCGTTGTTATGGACATTCGTTTCACCGCTCTTATTCCTGACAGTGTGCTCATGTCCGACCGTATTCGCGACGAAACCAACAAGCGAATTACGCTGAATTACTTGATTCAGGGTGCAGCGGCTCATTCGTTCATCTCCGCTCACCATCTGGTGCGCGACGAGCTGGAAGCGATTCGTCCCGGTCTGACGAAGCTCTATGACAGGCTGGCGGCCAGTGTGAAATTGAATTACATCATCGGCGATATCGTCATTCTGTACGGATTGCCCATGCGATTCTGGAATCGGATTCACCGTCCGAGTCATCCGTTTCACCATCACGCGCTTTTGGTCAAGCACGGCAAGCGGTTGTACCGTGAGGCAAGACGTCATCTCATCGCTCATGCCTGGAGAAAATGGGTCATCGCGATACCGTTCCTCCACTTTCCGCAGATGTTGTGGCTGATCGTTCGCGTGATGAGCGCCGAGAGAAAACACCGTTACCAATTGGCTCGTTTGGCTGAGAAGACTGCTTCGCAAATCTGGGGCATCAGCACCGATCGCCTCCAGGGGCGAATCGGTACTGACATCGCGTTCGGTAATCTGCGGACTCCCAAAACCACTGTGGGAGTCATGACGCGTCAGGCGGCGGCTGGTTACGGCGGAGTCGCACTTCAACAAAATGGCGAGTTCACCGTCATCGGCCGGTCGTGGTTCTTTCCGCTGGTTGTGCACGAACTCGTCAAGGGGACTGCGGAATTGGTCTGCCTGCACGGCTTGAACACGCTGGACGACGAAACATATGAACTGGTGACCGATGAGGCCGACCAACTGGAATACGAGACGCCGATGCTGCAGTCCGGCGCGGCGTTATGGCGGCGATTTCTGGCTGCCCTGCCTGCAAACGCCGACTTGGCCGACACGCTGATGCACGTCGCGCGATTGGACCCGTCGTCTCTGGAAGAATTGATGTTCGCCGTCGTTGAGAATACCGAACGCGCGCAGGCAATGATGAGCCGATTGGGACAAACGGGACATTCAACCCGCTGATTCACGGCCAGAGGTGCGAAATCATTGTCGCCGATTCCATTTCGGGTTAGCTCCTCAGGGCACGGCAAAATCTACTATAATGTCCCGCAACGCGAGTTGATCGATCGTTCGTCAACCGGGATTGCGGCCGCTGAACTGATTGCCGTGTGGAGGAACAACAATATGACCCGTGCTGGAAGCGTAGCAATTCTCAACAAACCAATCCACCGCCGACGGTTCCTCAAGACCGGGTTGGCGTCGCTGGCGGTCGGGGGTTTGATGCGGGGGGTGCCGTTGGTGGCGGCGCCGCCGGCAAAAGATTTGACCGTCACCAAAATTGATCGCGTGACCGTCAAGGTCCCCTACCGGCCGACGCCTGAACGGAACATGGCGCGCGAGTTGCCGCATTGGAAGTACTCCGAGATTTGCACGGTCCATCTGCAAAGCGGGCATCAGGGGCATGGCGAGACGCTGCTGTATTACACGTGGGGCGCCACGTCGGATGAGGATGTGAAATCCGCCGTCGGCAAAAATGCCGCCGCCATCATGTGGGATGATTCGCTCGGTGCGGGGTTGCAGATGGCGCTGTTCGATGCGGTGGCCCGTGCCTGCGGCGTGCCGATTCACAACCTGCTGGGGCATCAAGTCCACGAACGGACGCCGCTTTCTTGGTGGAATATTGACACCTATCCCGAAGACATGGCGTCGGAATGCAAGGAGGCGTTCAGCCAAGGGTACCTGGCCTATAAGACCAAAGGCCGGCCCTGGTTTGATATTTATGACCAGATGGATCAGGCAACGCGGGAAGTCCCGCCCGAGTTCAAGATCGATATGGACTTCAATGACACGCTGCTGAACGCCGAACTCGCCATGCCGATCATCAAGGCCTTGGCGGAGTACCCGCAGACCGACATCTACGAAACGCCGATTCCGCAGGGGGACATCGCCGGCAACCAAGCGATCCGCAAAGCGACGCGGGTCAAGATCGCCATGCACTACGGCAATCCGCAGCCGAAAACCGCGATCTGCGAAGGGGTCTGCGACGGATTTGTGATTGGCAACGGAGCGTCGGCACTGCTCCGCTCGGCGCACGTGGCCGCCATGGCCGACATGCCGTTTTGGCTGCAACTGGTCGGCACGGGAATTACGGCGGCTTATTCGTTGCACTTCGGCGGCGTGACGACGCACTCGACGTGGCCGGCGGTGAATTGCCATCAGTTGTACAAGCACCAATTGCTCAAACAGCCGATCACGCTCGAAAAAGGGACCGCCGCCGTTCCGACCGGTCCGGGGTTGGGATACGACATCGACTGGGAAGCGGTGGAGCGGTACCGCGTCGACAAACCAGAATCGCGCCCCGATCCCCCGCGACTGGTAGAAGTGAGTTGGCCCGACGGCAAGAAGATGTATCTCAATCACCTGGGGGGCGTGAATTTCGTGCTGAACCCGGCGATGAAGCCGGGCAACATCCCGTCTTATGTGCGGGGCGTCAAAACGCGCTTTCTTCC
>CALFYU010000737.1 GCA_937952455.1 uncultured Planctomycetaceae bacterium | reverse complement strand
CACAGATTTTTCGAATTCAGGAAACCCCAATTCCTAACGCTGACAAAGCACTAGTTCGATAGCCAATTATCGTCGGCCATGTGGCTCGTCATGAAACGTCCGTGACGAATGGGCCGCCGACTTCGAAATACTTGCGAAACGGGCGGCAGCGGCGGACTTCCATCAGCAGGCACTTGGAGAATCCGTGGGGATGATCGATCCGCACGATCAACAGCGGCGTGGCGACGAGCACCGGTGAGATCAGCCCGAGTCCCCCGACGGAGATGTCGCGCGTGACGGCGCTGAATTGAGCGCCGACCGGGCGGTAATCGGCCCCGACTGGTTGGACCTGCAGATCTGCGACCAACGGCTGCCTGACGCTGACGCGCACTTCGCGGCCCGTGTAGGCGCCGCGCGGAACAAGGCTTTTGACGAACTCGGTCAATTCCTCCGACGACGTGACGCAGTCCTCGCTGCCCCAATGGGTGATGTGGCTTTCGCCAGTCATGATTGAGCGGTCCTTTTCAACCAATCCGACGAACCGTGCGTCTCGATCTCCATGGATTTTGAGAAATCGCGGTTTCTAAACGTCGGCCGAATGAGTGCCGGCACGCGAATGAGACCTAACGTTTTCCGGCAATTTGGGGGAGATTCCTCAAGTGCTGACGGCCCGGTTTGCCAAACGGGCGGCATCGGCCTGACCAGTGTTACCGAAAAATGTTACACAGCGATCGTGCGCCGAAGTGCGTCCAACGTGCCTCGCAGCAACAGGGACATCCATGTAGAATTCTCGCGGGAAATGCCGAGGCCCAAGGCGCGGGCCGGCAACGATTTCATCGGAGCTGCAGGCTTATTGCTGGGCGACTTCATCATGGAGGAAACCGATGCGAATATTGATCGTCGGAGGCGGAATTGCCGGGTTGACGTTGGCGGCCAAATTGCGGCAGCAGGGCCGTGCACCCGTCGTCGTGGAAAAGGCGCATGAATATACCGACATCGGCTACGGCATCGGGCTGTACCCGCTGGGGAGTTGTGTGCTGCACGGGTTGGGCGTCTACGACAATCTGGTCGACCGCTCTTTGGAAGTTAAGCGGTACGAGATTGCCGATCATACTGGCGAGGTGCTGCAGAGCCTCGATATGTCGGTCCTCACCAACGAGATCGGGCCAATGTACATGTTCTCCCGTTCGGCGCTGGTGGATGTACTCCGCGAGGCGTGCGGCGATTTGCCGATCCGTATGGGAACGACCGTTCCTAAGATCGAACAAAACGGCGACACCGTCCAGGCCGTCTTCAGCGACGGGACGGTCGGCGAATTCGATCTCGTCTTCTCGTGCGAGTGAATTCACTACGCCACGCGCGCCATGGTGTTCGGGGCCGGCGACAAATTCGATTCCGGCTGGACGTGCTGGACCTGGTGGGGCAGCGGGGAGTTGTTTCCGCCCGAACTGGTTCGCGAATATTGGGGCCGCGGCTGGTTCTTTGGCGGGTACCCTGCCCCGGACCGCCGAATGTACTGCGCCGGGCTGCCGACGAAAGCGGTCGGGGATCAACATGCTCCGCAAGACGTCGTCCGCAATGCACTGGACACGCATCTGGCAGAACTGACCGGCAACGATCAAGCCGTCGCGCAGGCACTGCGCGAAGCGCCCGAACTATTCGCCTGGCCAATGTATGACGTGCGGATGGACCATTGGGTCAACGGCCGCGTGGTGCTGTGCGGCGATTCGGGCATGGCGTTTTTACCGACCGCCGGCGTGGGGGCGTCGAACGCCATGCGCTCCGCCGCGGCCTTGGCGGACGAACTCTCCCGCGCCGACGCACAACTGGTCCCGCTGGCCTTGGAATTGTACGAAAAGCGGTGTTACAAGATCGTGAAGGCCAACCAAAACGATTCCCGCACCGCCGGCCGGATGATGTTCATCGATTCATCGACCCTCGGCTGGGGCCGCGATCAACTAGTGAAGCACGTGTCGGCGAGTGCGTTTGTGGGAAGTATTATAAAGAGTATGCGGGAACCGTTTTAGAGTTTGACAACCCTCCAAGCCCGGATATGCTGAATGGGTTCCTCCGGGAGACTTCAGGCACAAAGTCATGGGGAGCACCCACATGTGCCCTTCAACTGCGGAACCCGCATCGCATGCGGATGACGATGGCCGCACACGCCGTCGCCGGGCGATGGCTGACAAGGTTCTCATCGTCCTGTCGATTGTGATGCTCCTGGCTGCTGCCGTTGCGCTCGATCGCCTCGAAAGGATTGCCGAACTCGATACGCTGATGATTACGATCATCGGCGGCATGCCGGCGCCAAAACTCAACTCGCCGGCAACGAATTTCGCGCGGCTAGGCATGGTTGCTGCCGCGGCTTCGGCATTGGCTGCGATCGCATCACTGTGGTATCGCTCAGCTCAGTCTCTCTGGGCCTGGAACGTGGCTTTGATAATGTGGTTTGTTGCGATTGCAGCCAGCATCGCCATAACGGTCTGGGGAGCCTTTTCTCTCATCACCGAACCAGCCCGCGGCGATTTCGCGGGGCTGCCGAACCTGGCTATGCTGATCATTGGTGTGATTATTCCCGCAATTGTCGCATTGGCAACGGCCGCGGCGGTCTATTGCCTAATTGTTCTGCGGCCGCCCCGTGGGGAATCGATGTCACAAACGGAATCGATGACGTAAGCCTCGTGGAACGAGTTTATCGGGCGCTGCGATTCGTTCCGAAGCCCCGCAGCAGACGCTGCTGGGCATTGCCCGCAGTCCGAATTTGCCTGCCGAAAAAATCCGCCCCGTTTCCCCGTCAAAATCGGATAACTAATCACAACAGGGGCAATGTCGCTCACCGTCCAGTGATTCACTCCAACACACGGGGGAATAAA
>CALFYU010000736.1 GCA_937952455.1 uncultured Planctomycetaceae bacterium | reverse complement strand
AGTCTGACGGCGGAGGTCCAGGGGCGTGAGTATGCGCTCTTTGATCTCGACGGCAAAGTCGCCTGCACCGATGCGGCGTGCCCGCACGAAGGGGCCCCGTTGGCCGAAGGGGACGTCTCCGGCGGCGTCGTGACTTGCCCGTGGCATCAATGGGAGTTCGACGTCTGCACCGGTTGCAGCGTTTCGCCAAAGGGGCACGATCTGAAAAGCTACGCGACGTTGGTCGAAGACGGCGACGTGTTCATCAAAACGGGCGTCGGCCCCACGTCCGCTGATACCGACGACGCGGCTCCCGCGACGATATTAAAGGCGGCCACCGTCTCGCTGAAGGTATTGGACGTCATTTCCGAGACGCCAAATGTGCGCACATTTCGACTGGACAATTCGCGGACGTCGTTGCCGCAAGATTTCCCGGGCAAGTTCGTCCAAGTGCACATTCCCCACGATGAGGGAGAGTTGTGGCGGAGTTTTACCATCAGCTCCTCTCCTACAAATCCCAAGCACGTCGAATTGACCATCAAGTTGAATCCCGACGGCATAGCGACGCGGCACCTGTTTGACAAAATTGAGCCGGGCACCAGCCTGCGAATCAAAGGGGCGTTGGGGGGCTTTTGTTTCGATCCCGACCGGCACTCCGAGCCGCTGGTCCTGATCTCCGCCGGCAGCGGCATCACCCCCATGATGGCGATTTCCCGTTTTCTTAAGGACACCGGCCGCACGAATCCCTGCACGATGCTCTACGGCGCACGCACGCAGGCCGACATCATTTTTCACGACGAGTGCCGCAAACTCGCGGCCGAACACGCTGGGTTTCAATACGTCGTCTCACTCACGCAACCCGACTCGTCGTGGACCGGCGAGGTGGGCCGCATTGATTTTGAACGGGTTAAGCGCTTCGTCCCCAATCTGGTCGCATGCCGCTACTTCCTGTGCGGGCCGAATGAGTTTATGGATGAATTGCGTGCCGCATTGATCGACGCCGGGGTGCCGGAAGAGCGGGTGCACACGGAACAGTTCCACGCCGTCACGGCACCGGCGACGGTTTGACGGGCGGAGAATATGGATACGCTAAACAATCGCGACGACCGCCGCACAGCGGTTTCCACCGCCAACGTGGATTCGTCCCTGCCGATTCTGGGCAGCGTCGGCGACGGTCCGTCGTTGATTGAGCGTCTATTGATCGACCAGCAGCAACTGACCGCAGTCGACCGCTTTGCCCGGGAGTATGAATCCGGCAGTTTGCCGGCCCAGGCCCGCTATTATTCCAAGTTGGTTCCCGCGGCGCCCCCGGGTCCCGGGCAGCAATACGCGTTCGAAGTTGATCTCGACCGCTGCTCGGGCTGCAAGGCGTGCGTGACCGCCTGTCACACGCTCAATGGATTGGACGAACAGGAGACGTGGCGGGACGTCGGATTGCTCGTGGGGGGAACAGCCGGCAATCCGATGATGCAACACGTCACGACCGCCTGCCATCATTGCCTGGAACCGGCCTGTATGAATGCCTGCCCGGTCGATGCCTACGAAAAGGATCCGGTGACGGGCATCGTCAAACATCTCGACGACCAATGCTTCGGCTGCCAGTACTGCACGTTGGCCTGTCCCTACGATGTGCCCAAATACCACAGCGGCAAGGGAATCGTCCGCAAGTGTGATATGTGCAGCGATCGGCTGGCCGACGGGGAAGCACCCGCCTGCGTCCAGGCCTGCCCGCACGAGGCGATTTCCATCAGCGTGGTCGACGTGCAGCAAGTGATCGACGATTCCGAAGCGGACAATTTTCTGCCGGCAGCGCCCGAGCCGCATATCACCTTGCCCACGACACGGTATAAAACTTCGCGCGTTTTTCCGCGGAACATGCTCCCAGCCGACTACCACGGGACCAATCCACAGCATCCGCATTGGCCGTTGATTGTCATGTTGGTCCTCACGCAGCTCTCGGTCGGAGCGTTCGTCGTGGAGAGCGTGTTGGAATCGCGGTTGGACGAACGACTACTGACCGCCTTTCGACCGCTGCTCGCCAGCGGAGCGCTCGGCTTTGGCCTGTTGGCGCTGGCCGCCAGCACGTTTCACCTGGGGCGGCCGCAATATGCATTTCGCGCCGTCGTCGGCCTGCGGCACTCCTGGCTGAGTCGTGAGATCGTCGCCTTCGGCGTGTTCGCCGCCGCGGCGTGTGCTTATGCCGGAGCGTCCTGGATACCCGGGATGCCGGACTCGGTGTTGAGGCCGCTCAGTTGGGGGGTCTCTGGTTTGGGCGTCGCGGCCGTCTTCTGTTCGGTGATGATCTACGTCTACACCCAACGTGAGTTCTGGAGCTTCACGCAGACCGCCGGGAAGTTTTATCTGACCGCAGCAATCCTGGGTATCGCCGCCGCGTGGCTGTCGATTCTGTTGTTGGACACCGTTTTTGAGCATCCGGCCGCGGAGCAGTTGTCGCAGAGCGTGGGAAATAACTTGCTGCGGGCGCTGATGATCGCCAGCGGATGCAAATTGCTGTTTGAATTGTCGCTGCTGCGCAACCTGGGTGCGCGGCGGGTGACGCCGCTGAAGCGGTCGGCACAATTGTTGGTCGGTCCGCTCTCGAATCAAACCTTCGCGCGCCTGGCTCTGGGACTTCTGGGGGGCGTTGTGATGCCGGCGTTTCTGCTGGCAGGGCATGGGACCACGGAAGTTGCATCAATCATTATTGTGTCGATGCTGTTTGTCGCCTGTCTGGCGGGCGAATTGTTGGAGCGGTATCAATTCTTCGCCGCCGTCGCCGCTCCGCGAATGCCGGGAGGAGTCAGGCCATGAGCACCGCCGCCGAATCGAACTCAAAAGCGACATGGCAATCGCTGCTGCATCAGCGCACGGGACCGCTGACGCGCGAGTTGTTGCTGCAACCTGGCGAATTCGGACTGGGCAAAATCCCCGCGCGGCGGATGCCCGACGAGACGACCACGATGGTCTGTGGCTATTGCTCCACCGGGTGCGGACTGAACGTGCATCTACAAGACGGCGCCGCCGTTGCCCTCACGCCGACGACTGACTATCCGGTGAATCTGGGCATGGCGTGTCCCAAGGGTTGGGAAGCGCTCACCGTGCTCGATTCGCCCGACCGCGCCACCGTCCCGATGCTCCGCGGTGCTTCTGGCAAGATGGAGCCGGTCTCCTGGGAGACGGCGCTGCGGACGTTCGTGGAGCGGTTTCAGCGCATTCAAGCGGAGCACGGTCCACAGTCGGTTGCCTTTCTCAGCACCGGTCAGATGCCCACCGAGGAGATGGCGCTGCTGGGCGCGCTGGCCAAGTTCGGGATGGGAATTCTGCACGGCGACGGCAACACGCGGCAGTGCATGGCGACCGCCGTCGTGGCGTATAAACAGGCGTTCGGATTCGACGCGCCGCCGTATACCTACGCCGACTTTGAGGAATCGGACGTGATCGTCCTGGTCGGCAGCAACCTGTGCATCGGGCATCCCATCATGTGGGAGCGGGTGATGCGCAACCCGCATGACCCGGAGATCGTCGTCGTCGATCCGCGGATGACCGAAACGGCGATGAACGCCAGACTGCACCTGGCGTTGGCGCCGAAATCGGATCAGACGCTGTTCTACGGCATCGCCCGCATCCTGATCGAAAATGACTGGGTTGTGCAGGACTACGTCGATCAGCACACCCAGGGGTATCAGGAATTCAAAGAGTTCGTCGCACCGTTCACGCTGGAGCGCGTCGCTCAGGAAACCGGATTGCCGCCGGAGCGGATTGAGCGGTTTGCCGAGTTGATCCACGAAGGGCGGCGCGTTTCGTTTTGGTGGACGATGGGAGTCAACCAAAGCTACCAAGGCGTCCGCACCGCGCAGGCGATCATCAATTTGGCACTGATGACCGGGAATATCGGGCGACCGGGGACTGGGGCGAATTCGATTACCGGACAAGCCAACGCAATGGGGTCGCGGCTGTTTTCTAACACGACGAATCTTCTGGGCGGACATGACTTTGCCAATCCGCAGCACCGCGAAAAAATCGCTGGGATTTTAGGCGTCGACCATGCCGTGATTCCCACCGAAAACAGTTGGGCCTACGACGAAATCATCGAGGGGATCCTTCGCGGCAAGATCAAAGGACTGTGGGTGATCTGCACCAATCCGGCACATTCCTGGATCAATCAGACGCAGTGCCGCGACATTCTCGATCGGCTCGACTTTTTTGTCGTGCAGGATATGTACGGCAATACCGAAACCGCCCAGATGGCCGATCTGGTGCTTCCCGCCGCCGGCTGGGGGGAAAAAGAGGGGACGCAAATCAATTCGGAACGCCGAATCGGTCTGGTGAAAAAGCTGCGCCCCGCACCGGGACAAGCCCTGGCCGATTTCCACATTTTCAAACTCGTCGCCGAATACTGGGGCTGCGGCGATATGTTTGCACAGTGGAAATCGCCCGAAGCTGTGTTTCAATTGCTCAAGGAGTGTTCGCAGGGCACGCCGTGTGATTTCAGCGGCATCGAGGATTACGAAATGATCGACCGCGCCGGCGGGATCCAATGGCCCTTTCCTGCCGAGGGAGCGGACGACACCCAGGAACGACGATTGTTTGCCGATGGAAGGTTCTTTCACGCCGACGGCAAAGCGAAATTCCTATATGAAGCCCCGCGGCCGCTGACGGAAAAACCGACGCAGCGGTATCCCTTTATTCTTCTCACCGGTCGCGGAACCGTTTCGCAGTGGCACACACAAACCCGCACGCGGCAGTCGGCCGTGCTCCGCAAGTTGTATCCCGAAGACGCCTTTGTGGAGATCAATCCGTCCGACGCCCGTGCGCTGCATATCCGCCCGGGGGACTGGACGACCGTGGAGTCGCAACGGGGACGGATGCGGGCCCGCGCGGTGGTGACGCATGCGGTGCAGGCGGGTCAGGTGTTCGTCCCGATGCACTACGAAGAAACGAACCGCCTCACCGACCCGGTGTTCGATCCCTATTCGCGGCAGCCGTCTTACAAGTCGTGCGCGGTGAACGTCAGCCGCGAAGGATATTAGGAAGGCTTGAGGCTTGAGGGGACAGGCTTGAGGGTCGGTGGTTGGATGCCGACGACAAATGGAATGTGGCGCCTTGCTCGCATCTTTTCTGGCCACTGACCACTCGCAACTGTTGTACGCGGCTCGCCGAATGGCCGGTTGTTGCACAAGTGGCCGCAGCGTCTGGAAATTGGCGAAAAGTTTTGTGCGAACCCATCTTGACCGTCCGTGTCCTATCTGCCAACATAGGTTTATCGGGTCGTGACAACGCACACGACGGACCATTCGCCCGTGAGGGGGTCGGAGCTGGCGCACCGATCGAAGCGGGAAGTTCGATTCGGGAAAGGAGGTGGTCTAGTGGAATATGTTTGTTGTAGTAGCCAGCGAGGTGGTACCGCCTAAATGACAGCCGGCGGGCTGTCCATTCAAACGGCAGCCACCGACTCGTATGGATCTACATCGATCCCAGTTACGAGAAACAACAGAGGCCCGGTTCCCCGTCCAAGGGAGCCGGGCTTTTTTCGTTACCACTGGTTTCAAAACCCTCTGACGCGTTACGCCCACACCCTTATGACAGTGTCCCCAACAGGCGCAACCGGGTTTTCAAACTGGTTCTAGTAG
>CALFYU010000735.1 GCA_937952455.1 uncultured Planctomycetaceae bacterium | reverse complement strand
CCAATCACTCATGGACGAGGCGAAAGAGCAAGGCTGGGTTGTGATTAGTATGCAGAACGACTGGGAAAGGATTTTTTCGTTTGACGATTGATCTTTCTCCTGATCGGTTGAGGCGCTTGCCGTCCTAGCTACTCGTGATCCGCCCGGCGTGGCAATCGCAATAGATGCGGCGTCGCTGAAACGGATTCTTTTGGCGTTTGGCAGTGTAACTGCGGCATGGTTTCACGTTTAGTCGAATAGGACGGCGGTCGTCCGGCGGGGCATTCGGGCGTAACTTTCTCGCTGCTTCGGTGTTCATTACGTAACAGCCAATCCGTTTACCCTATAGATGAGTGCGCCAAGGGAGCAAACATGACCGCCATTTGGAAACCGTCGCGCCGCGAACTGTTGACTTCGTTTGCCTTTGGGGCCGTTACTTTTTCTGCTCCGGGACTATTTGCCGAAGAATTGGCGGCGACGGCGTCGATGGCCGAAGGTCCGTTTTATCCCGACAAACTGCCGCTGGATACCGACAACGATCTGTTGGTGCTCAACGACTCAATCACGCCCGCCGTCGGTGAAATCACCCATTTGTCGGGCCGGGTGTTGACCGCGGCAGGGTCACCGGTTCGCAATGCGTACGTAGAGATTTGGCAGGTCGACGACCACGGAGTCTATATCCACACCCAGTCGATGGGGGCCGACCGCCGGGATACGAATTTTCAGGGCTACGGACGATTCCTCACCGACGCCAAGGGGCAGTATTATTTCCGCACGGTCAAACCGGTCCCGTATCCCGGGCGCACGCCGCACATCCACTTCGGCATCAGCAAGAACGGCCGGCGGATCTTCACGACGCAATTGATGGTCAAAGGGGAGCCGCAAAACGCAAAGGACCAGTTGTATCGCGGCATCGACCCGGATGCCCGCGAGACGGTGCTGGCCGATTTCAAGCCCATCCCCGATTCGAAAATCGGCGAGCTGGCCGCCAATTTCGACATCGTCCTGGGTGTGACCGCTGAGGAACTGGATGACGGTAGTCTCCAAGCCGGCGTCGGAAAGCCGCTCCGCGACTCGCGCGGCGCCGGTGGCCCGCGCGGCCGTCGTCGCGGACCGAACGGTCGGAGACGCGGCCGCTAGACGCCGATCAACTTCGGTTGCCACTGGCGGTTTGTCCGCCGGTGCTGACGGTCCAGTTGACGAAACACTGCTGGACAAGCCCATAATCGGTATCCGAGCGACATCGCTGTGGGACCCGCATTCCGCTCGCCTGACCCGCGTCCCCACTCTGTTCGCCTGCCTACGGTTTGATCGTGTCAACGAGTTCAACACGGCGACGCGGCCGAATCGGGTACCATGTCGTCGCGCAGCACGCTATAATCCCCGCTTCAGACAAGTGCAACTGTCGCGTGGGACAACAAGATGTGGATGCAAGACGTAGTTGAGATTCTCATCGCGATCGCGCTGGTGTTGCTCAACGGGTTTTTTGTCGCTGCGGAATTCGCGTTGGTCAAGGTGCGGGGCGGGCAGGTCGACGAATTGGTCCGCGCCGGTCGCCCGTTCGCCCACACGGCCAAATGGCTCGTCGATCGCATGGAGGGAGCCCTCTCTGCGTGCCAGTTAGGCATCACCATGGCCTCGCTGGCACTCGGTTGGGTAGGGGAGCCCGCCTTCGCCCACTTGTTGCGGCCGCTGCTGCAATCCATGGGGATCAATTCCGAGACCGTTCTGCACACCACGGCGTTCATCATCGCCTTTACCGTGATTACTTCCTTGCATCTGGTGATCGGTGAGCAGGCTCCCAAGATCTTTGCAATTCGCCGCGCAGATCAGGTTCTGTTGTGGTGCGCCCTGCCGATGAAGGCTTTTTACCTGCTGACCTATCCGATGATGGTCGCGCTGAACGTCACCACAGCGTTTCTGCTTAAGCAAGTCGGCATGGAAGGGGCTTCGGAACATGATGCTCCGCACACCGAAGATGAAATCCGCGCGCTGCTGCGGCAATCACATGTGAGCGGGCATCTAAGCCGCTCGGAACATCGATTGCTCCACGCGGTCTTTGAATTCGACGACATGGTCTGCCGGCGGATCATGGTCCCGCGGGTGGAAGTTGAGTTCTTCAATATTACCGATTCCCCCAAAGAGTGCATCGATTTGGCCCGCCGCACCAAACATACGCGGTACCCAATTTGCAATAACTCGCTCGACGAAGTACTGGGCGTAATCCACGTCAAGGATTTGATCGGGCTGGAAGTGGGGGATACATTCGACTGGCAGACGATCATGCGTCCGCCCCGCAAGGTCCCCGAAAACATGCCGATCAGCAAACTACTGCGGCATTTTCAAGTCACGCATCAACTCTTGGCGTTCGTGGTCGACGAATACGGAACTGTGATCGGCATCGTCACGTTGGAGAACGTGCTGGAACAGATCATCGGCGACGTGGATGACGAGTTTGACAACTCGGCGCCGAATTTTGTATCGCAAGGCGCTGATCAGTGGCTCGTATTGGGGACGACGCCGATTGAGGAAGTCAGCCGCAAACTAAATATCCAGGTGGAGGACGCCGATGTCGACACGTTTTCCGGATTTCTCGTGCACCACGCCCAACGGCTGCTCGCCGCCGGCGACCGGATCGAGTTTGGTGAATACGCCGTCGACGTCTTGGAAGTCCGCGACGACCGCGCCGTTCGGTTGCGCGTAACGCGGCTCGCTGCTGAAAATGCCGGGCAGCCGTCCGATGCCTCCGTCAAGAATGAGCACTGACGGGCCTGCATTGGTCGTCGGTCGCAACAATGCGAGCAGTTGATTTACTGGGGGGAAATCTGTCGTCAGGACGCTTCTCCCGGGCCCTATCTCCGGGGAGTGACGCCATGTGGATGAACGCAGTCAGGAGCATGCCGTTGTTCAAAAAACAGCATCCAGCGGTGGGCGCGCGGCCCGGCACGTTAGTGATTCGGGAAGACGCGCCGCCGCCCAAAATCCGGGCAATGCATTTTACAGCGGATGATTTGAAGGAAGAGGATGTCACCGATCCCGACCAGCTCCGTGCCGCCCACGACCCTGGTACGGTCAGTTGGATCGACGTACAAGGGTTCGGCGATGAGCATCTCATTCGCCGGATCGCAGAAAATTTTTCGATTCATCCGCTGGCTATCGAAGACATCGTCAACGTCCCGCAGCGCCCTAAGGCGGAGCCGTATGAAAATCAGATCCTGATCATCGTGCGGATGGTGAAGTTGGACGGACCTGTGGACATCGACATCGAACAAGTCAGCATCATCCTGGGGAAGAACTATGTGCTCACATTCCAGGAACGCTACGGGGACGTTTTGGACCCCGTCCGGCGCCGAATCCGCAGCGGCCAGGGCCTGATTCGGACCGAGGGCTCGGACTATGTAACCTATGCGATTTTCGACACAATCATCGATGCCTATTACCCCGCCTTGGAGCGGATTGGTAGCTACTTGGAAGACCTGGAATCGGCGGTGATCGACAATCCGACGCCCGCGCTTCTGAAATACCTCAACCAAATCAAGAACCGGTTGGTCAATCTCCGCCGGGCGATTTGGCCGCAGCGCCAGGCGGCCAATTCCTTGGCCCGCGACGAACATCCGTTGATCGACCCCAACGTGCGCGTGTTCCTCCGCGATACGTACGACCACTGCGTACAATCGGCCGAAGTCGTCGAGATGTATCGCGAGATGGTCACCGGCTTAATGAACATGTATCTGTCCTCGGTCGCCAATCGCCAAAACGAGATCATGAAGGTGTTGACGATCACGGCGGCGATTTTCGTGCCGTTGACGTTCATGGCGGGTATCTACGGAATGAATTTCGACAATATGCCGGAACTGCACGTCTGGTGGGCGTATCCGTTAATTTGGATGACGATGCTCGCCGTGGCAGGGGCGATGCTGTATTTCTTCTACCGCAAGGGCTGGATCTGGAACGACGCCGATGATGAATCGTTTCCCGGTGACGACAGCGGGGGGGAACGATGAGGAGTATCACCGGATTGATATAAAGAGCGGTGAGGCAGGAGCACAATGATGATTGGCGGCAAATCTCAAATCGCAAAGCGATTCCGAATCGCTGCCGCCGTCACGCTGCTTTTTTGTGCGGTGGTCAAAGCCCAGCCCGGCAATGACCGCGTGTTGCGCATCGGGACCAAGGAAGCCGCTCCGTTTGCCGTACTCAATGATGACGGGACGTGGAGCGGCATTAGTATTGAACTTTGGCGCGGGGTTGCCAACGAGATAGGATTGCGGTACGAGTTCGAAAACCTGCCGCTGGACGAAATCCTGGCCGGAGTCGAATCCGGAAAACTCGATGCAGGCGTGGCGGCGATCACAATGACCCACGAACGCGAACAAGACCTCGACTTTTCGCATTCGTACTTCAACTCCGGGTTGGGCATTGCCGTGCCGCTCCGGCAGTCCACGAGTTGGTCGGCCGTGATTAGGCGTCTGTTTTCCACAGTGTTTTTGAAGATCGTGGTTGCGATATTTGCCGTGCTGTTAGTGATCGGAACGTTAGTTTACTTTTTCGAACGACGGAGAAACCGCGAAGACTTCGGCGGCAGTTTAATTAAAGGTTTGTCGAACGGCATCTGGTGGGCGGCCGTCACGATGACGACCGTCGGCTATGGCGACAAGGTTCCTAAAACGCCCGGCGGCCGCGCGATCGCGGTGGTCTGGATGTACTCGGCGATCGTGATTATTTCAATTTTCACCGCGTCTGTCACATCGATACTCACGTTGTCGCAACTCGAATCGAATGTGCGCGGGCCTCGCGACCTGCATCGCGTCCGTGTGGCAACGGTCGCCGATTCCACCAGTGCCGAATTCTTGCGGCGGCGGGGGATTGTCTTCAAGTCCTTCGAAACCATCGATCAATGCCTTGACGGACTTAGCGACGACCGATTTGACGCGGTCGTCTACGATGCTCCGATTTTGCAATATGTCGTTCTCAACGAGTACCCAAGCCAAATCCAAGTGCTGCCGGCCACGTTTGAAAAACAGGATTATGGGATCGTGATTCCCCCCCAAAGCCCCCTTCGCGAATCGGTCAATCAGGCCGTGTTGCAAGTGATCACCACGCCACAATGGGACGAAACCTTACGGCGGTATCTGGGTGAATAACGCTGCATGATCGACGCCGTCGCGGAGGAGTATGAAATCCAACGGGAGCCTTGAACTCGTGGCGACAATAACCTTGCTTGTCGTTTTGTCTGCAATCGGGCAAGGCGAAATTGCCGAGACGGACGCCGAAGTATTGGACAATACAGAGACGCTTGTGGTGGCCACGAAGGAAAGTCCTCCGTTTTCATTTCGCGGCGCGAACGGGCAGTGGACCGGCATCAGCGTGGAATTGTGGCGGCATATGGCCAACGAATTGGGCCTGGAATACGAATTCCGCGAAATGAACTTGGACCAAATGTTTGAAGGGCTCGAAACCGGAACCGTTGACGCCGCAGTCGCCGCCATCAGTGTGACGGCAGACCGTCACAAACGCGTCGACTTCTGCCATCCGAATTTCACCACAGGTTTGGGAATTGCCGTCAGCGCCGATCGTCCATCGAGCGGCTGGAGAGTCCTCCGCCGGATCATGTCGGCGCGTTTGCTCTACATTGTCGGCACGATGATCGGCATCGTCTTGGTCTGCGGTACCTTGTTCTGGTTTTTCGAACGTCAATCGAATGAACAGATGTTCGGGGGAAAACGCCGCAAGGGCATCGGCATGGGAATGTGGTGGTCGACAATCGTGCTTTTGGGGCACAAGGGCATTTTTCCCGTCAGTGTCTCCGGACGGGTTTTGGCCTGCAGCGCGATGATTGCCAGCATCTTGCTATTCTCGATTCTGACTGGCGTGATCACTTCGGCGATTACGATTGGGCAACTCGATGTTGGCATTGCGAATCCGGGCGACCTTCGAGGCATGAAGACGATCACGGTCGACCCCAGCACGAGCGCCGACTATTTGCGGGCGAAACGAATTCCGTTTCGCGGTTTCCCCACGATCGCCGAGGCGTCGGAAGCACTCGCCAAGGGCCGCGCCGAAGCGTTGGTCTATGATGAAGCATTGCTCAAGTATTTGGCCAACGACGAATACTATGGAAAGATCCACGTCCTGCCGGTGTCGTTCCACACGCAAGACTACGCGATCGCCCTGCAACCTGGCAGTCCGCTCCGCAAACCGTTGAATCAGTCGCTGCTGACTTACCGCGCTAGTGAGAAGTGGAATGAGTTGGCGTATCGCTATCTGGGGGAGGATGCTGCGGATTGATGGCGTCGTTTAACGCAACATGCGATTTAACCGTGCCCGGTGATACTCGGCGCGCTCAGCGGAGGTCATCGATGCGAAATCGGGCGGTGCGTCATTCGTCTTAGTTTTCGCGGCGGTGCGACTCGACGTCGACGTCGCAGGCGGCAGACTGACCGTCGTGCCGTTGCCGGCATAGCTCATCACGGCGGTTTGCAGCGTCAGGTCCTCGTCCAGCGAACGCAGCGGGCGAATGTTCAGTTTCTCCAGGACCGCATGGTAGGCCCGGACCGCTTCTTCGGGGCCGATATCGCCGTCGACAATCAGTCGCAGGAACTGCACGAAGGCGAGTTGGCATTCCGCATTGTTGATCTTACGACCGAACAGGGCGATCCTCGCCCCATACTTCTGGGCTTCGGCGATCAGCTTAAACGCATCCAGCGTCGTCCCGGCACTGCCGCCCAACACGCCGACGATTAAATGAGGGTCGTATGCGACCAGTTCTTCCATCGCCTTGGGGCCGTGGTAGACCATCTTCAAAAAGATCGGCCGACCGGCCGTGGCGACGCCGGCCAACGTGCGGGCGATCAGGTCGTTGATAAATCCCGCCTGCAACTCTGGGGCGACGGCGCCGGGAACGTTCGGATCGAAGATTTCCAGAAAGTGCCGAAACCCCTTCCGCTCCGCTTCCTCGCGAAACAGTTTATATTGCTCCAGCGTGTGCAGGTCCAACTCGAGGTCGTTATTGAACGTGACCGAGAAAAGCCCCAGATCGGCACCGCGGGTCCGTTCTTCGGGGCGGCAGTCCAGATGCCCGCATTGAATGTGGTCCAGCGACGCCGAGCGAAACGGGCGTGCCGGCTCCAGATAAACAGAGCCGCCGCGGACGACGTGCACGTCGGTCGTGTCGTTGGCCCGGGCAGCGGGAGTAATGGGCGAGTTATCAAACAGCCGCTCGTTGATCGTCAGCACTTCATTTGTGCTGGCCGACATGAGCATGATGTCCACGATTCCCTGCCTGACGATGTCGCGAATCTGCTGGCGATATTCGGCCAGCGTCTTGAACCGCACTTCACCGTCGTGCCGTTCGGGTGATTTGCCCGGCGCTCCGATCCCGAATGCCATGTCGGCATCCTTGGCATCGGCGATGATGAACTCCTGACATCCCGACGGGTCGGCGTGGATGGCGGCGAGTTTTCGGTCCAACGATTTTTGCATGATATTTCCCAAACCGACGGCTCCGCCGTCGTGCACGACATTCATGTACGGATAACATGTCCCATGTGTTCGGCACTCGTGATAAGGATCGTCCATTACGACGGCAAAGCCGTCGGTTTGGAGGATAGTGATCGCTTACGATCCGGCGAGGACTTTGTCGATGGTCTCGCGCAAGACGCGGGCGGAGTTGGCCAGGCCGGTCCGTTCTTTGGGCCACAGATCCAGTTCTACGTGCCCCAGCACCCCAGTGCGGCCGACGACGGTGGGCACCGAAATGCAGACGTCGTGCAGACCGTACGCCCCCGACTGCAGCGTGGAAACGGGCAGAATGCGGCGTTGATCCAGGGCGATGGAGTCCACAACTTCGCGAATCGCCAGGCCCACCGCGAACCCGGCGCCCCCTTTTTTCTTGATCACTTCAGCGCCGCTGCCGCGGGTCCGTTTTTCAACGTCATTGACCAGGGCAGGGGAGTAGCCGGGCCATTTCTCCAATGGCAGTCCGGCGATTTGCGCAGCCGACCAGATCGGCACCATGCTGTCGCCATGTTCGCCGAAGATCAGCGTGGAGACTTGCGTCGCGGGTACGTCCAGGCGATCGGCCAGCATGCTTCGCAAACGGATTGTGTCGAGCTGCGTCCCCAAGCCGATGACTTTATCGGGCGGTAGAGACAATTCACGCGTGGTCAGATAGGTCAGCACGTCGACCGGGTTGGAAACGACGAACACGATCGCGCCCGGTTTCGTTCCCACTTTGCGCAGATCGGCCAAGATGTTTCGAAACAGCGCCACGTTGCGATTGATGAGGTCCAGCCGGCTCTCATCCGGTTTGCGGCGCAAGCCGGCGGTGATGATGATCACGTCCGCATCCGCACTTCCTTCAGGGCCGGCGGAGTAGATTTTTTGGTCCGCTGTCACACAACTGCCGTGCAACAGGTCCAGGGCTTGTCCGCCGACCAGGTCGGCGTTGACATCCACCAGGGCGATTTCGCGTACGATGCCGCCGCACTGCAGTGCGAACGCCGCACAGGACCCAACCAATCCGCCACCGCCGACAATGCTGACTTTCATGATGCTTTAATCCGTGAGTATTCGTGTAGATCGATTGTTTTGGAGACCTGCGGTCAGGCCGTGTGCGGGGTCGGGAGACCCGCGCACAACATTCATCGGCGGGCGGGGTCGGGAGACCCGCGCACAGCTTGTTCGTGTCAATTCTTGCCGAGCGCTGCCATGACTTCGTT
>CALFYU010000734.1 GCA_937952455.1 uncultured Planctomycetaceae bacterium | reverse complement strand
GCCAACTCGTTGCGGGGTTTGCGACCGTTTCCATTGGCCCTTTCGTGAGCGCCGTCATTTCTCGTCTTGCCGTCGGATCGGAACAATCGCGACGCGGCCGTCGGGATGACCGTTACCGACACGATGAGCGACAATCCCACGGCAAAGCTGATGGCCAGGGCGATGTCGCGGAATAACTGGCCGGACATTTCTTCGACAAAGACGACGGGCAAAAACACGGCCACGGTGGTCAGCGTCGACGCGACGACGGCGCCCCACACCTCCTGGGTTCCGCGGGCGGCGGCCGTCATGGCCGACTCACCCAATTGGAATCGGCGGTGAATATTCTCCAACACGACCACCGCGTTATCGACCAGCATGCCCACGGCAAACGACATCCCGGCCAGACTGATCACGTTCAGCGAGCGGCCGGCGATGCCCAACAGCAGAAACGTCCCCACGATACTGATCGGAATCGCCAGCCCCACGACCAGCGCCCCCCGGGCATACCAAAACCCGGCGCCGACAATCAGCACCAGGCAGAACAGCGAATACCAAGGCGAAATGTACGCGGCGGCAACGGCTGAGGCCACAATGGCCGGCGTGAGCAGCATCGTCCGCAGTCCGCGATGCAAAAACAGCATCAGCACGATCATGGTCAGCGCGCCGCCGATGAAGATGTTCTGCTGCACGCGGTCGATGGCCGCGTTGATGTAGGTCGTTTCGTCGTAATACTGATACAACTCCAAATTGCGGTGTTTGAGCACGCCGTTGTTGAGTTCCTCGGCCGCCTCGCGCAGTCCCTCCATGACCTCCAGCACATTCGCCCCGGTTTGCCGCTGGACGCTCAGTCCGTTGCTGGAGACGCCATACCGCCGCGAAATACTGGTCGGTTTTTTGTATCCGACCGCGACGTCGGCGACGTCGCGGACATAGACCGGAACGCCGTCGCGTACAGCGAGCAATTGTTTTTCTACTTGTTCCGGGTTGCGGAATTGGCCGAGCGTGCGGACCACCCAGCGGCGTTTGCCTTCCCAGAGATCCCCGCCGGAGGTGTCCAGGTTCTGTGACTGCAGTACGCGGCGAACGTCGGCGATGGTCAGTCGCCGCGCCGCCAACCGCGCCGGATCGACGACAACTTGCAGTTCTTCTTCCAGTCCGCCATACACCTCGGCATCGGATACGCCAGGGACGCGTTCCAACCGGGCTTCAATGACATTCTCCGCGAAGCGCCGCAACTTCTGCAAATCGATGTCGGCCGGCATGATCTCTTGAAGTTCGGGGTGTTCATCGCCGATTTCTTCATTCAGGTTTTGCAGGCGAAAGACGGCCAACCCCGGATTGGCCGCGCGGATCACCGGCTGCAGCGCCTCCTCCAAGTCGGGGTGGGCGTCGGCAAACGCGATGATCTGGTCCTTCGTGGGCGGCCGCGCGGTCAGCACAAACCGGGCGATGGCGCGGTCAGAAACATTCCGCGTGCTGATCATCGGTTCCAGGGCATCGATCGGATATTCACGAACCTGTTGCAGCCGCGTATTCACCTTGAGCATCGCTTCTTCGATGTCCATGCCCACGATGAATTCGAGCGTAATCCGTCCCTCGGAATCCATACACTCAGAGGACATCTTGATCAGTCCTTCGACGGACTTGAGCTGTTCCTCTTGTTCCTGGACGATCTCCCGTTCGATCTCCTGCGGCGAGGCGCCCGGCCAGCGGGTTTCAATCCGCAACACGGGGTTTTCAACTTCGGGCGTGAGTTGCTTGGGCATCTTCACCATAGCGATGATGCCGAACAAAGCGACGAGCAATACGGCGACGGCCACCTTGACCGGATTTCGCAGAAGTGCTTCGAGAAAATGCATGCCGTTTGCGCGATCACAATAGGTGGGGTGAATTTATCTGGCAGCGAGCGGATTGCGACCCCTGCCGGCGTGGATATCCACTCTATTATAGCAGCACAGCCCAGCGAAGTCAGCCGCAACGCTTCGCCTGGGGTGGGAAAGCTTAAGCGTGAGGTAGCGAGGCTTTAGGCCTTTGACAGTCGGCTTTAGAAGTACCAGTCACGTTGAGCGCAACTCTCATGAAAACGTGTGCGCGGGTACTCCAAGATGCTGTGCACGGGTCTCCTGATCCGGCAAAGAATTGATTGAAATGCAGCCTTGGCGAATTGCGAATTGTGGCGTAATTTTTCAATTTCGCCGCCACCAGGAGCGTTTCTGCTGCAGCCGCTCGTACATCAAGCGCATGACCTGTCCCTCGTGCCCGAAAGAGGAATCGGAGTATTTGACTCGGATTCGTTCATCGGCGTCCTGGCCGATCGTGTCGCCGTCGTTGATGACGGGGCCGTTTTGAAGCACATAGTTCGCCAATCCGTAGAGCCGCTCCCGCAACTCGCCGGGAGGATCGGAGGAATCGAGCGTTTCGAATTCCATGTGCTCCAGGGCAGACATTCCCGTGGTGAACCCCACGATCTGGCCGTTTTCATTTTTGCCGACGCGAAAATCGATCCAAACATGCAGTGGGAGTTCATCGGGCAGGACGTCGTGCGCGAAGTCGCAAAACATCTCGGGCGAGATCACCAATTGGGATGCGCCCCAATACACCCCCCGTGCGGAGTTGGTTGTCGCGATCAGCGCAGCCGTGGCTTGCATAAGCAGTGTCTGCTTCTCGACGGCCCCCTGATCTTCGCGGGCCATGACGGTCACGATCGCGTGACTGCTGTGGTCCCGCATCTTTTCGGTTGCTTCCGGCCACAGCCAACTTGTTTTACAGGGACCTTCCAGGTCGCTCCAGGGAATGGGGGCGGGCATGAAGGCGAAAGCGACAAACGCTTCGCCGACGTCGAGACTCAATACGCCGTCCTTTTTCTCTCCTACGGAAATCGGTGGAACCGTCGGCCAACGCTCTTCGAGATGACGCACGATCGCGGATCGCGATACTTTGGTCCCTTTTCCGAACGCGACAAACGCAATGGCGACGGACATAGTTTGCTCCTGAGCACTTTTGCACGAACGTTGATGTAATACCCGACCCTACCCTTGTTGCGTTCGGCATTCAACAAGAATTTGCAATGCGGGGCCGGTCTGCCGTGACTGCTTGTGCGCACGACCACGACCGCCGTTTTGGTTTAGAGGACTTAATTGGCCGCATGCAGGGATAAGCGGGTACGCCTTGACACCTTTTCGACTATCTACGATTCTTGCATGCACGGCCGCGCCGGAGTTGCTGCGGCGATGAATCGATTTCCCAGCATCGTGAGATCACAACAGATGGCTGAAGCTCCCACGCTGATTGATATCCAGGGTCTGAAAACCTATTTCCACACCGACGGCGGCGTCGTCAAGGCGGTCGACGACCTGTCGGTGAAAATCAAGGAAGGGCATACTCTGGGACTGGTGGGGGAATCGGGGTCGGGCAAGTCGGTGACCTCGCTAACGATCATGCGGCTGCTGCCCGAGGTCTCCGCCCGGATCGAAGCGGGGACGGTGTCGTTTTTGGGCCGCGATTTGGTACGCCTGCCCGATGCGGAGATGCGGACAATCCGCGGCAAAGACATCAGCATGATCTTTCAGGAGCCGACCACCTCGCTGAACCCAGTGTTCAAGGTGGGCAAGCAGGTGATGGAGGCGATCATTCTGCACCAAAAAGTCTCCAAGTCCGAAGCCCGCAAACGGACGATCGAATTGTTTGAAGAGGTCGGCATCCGCGATGCCGCACGTCGCGTCGACAGTTATCCGCACGGATTGTCGGTCGAACAAAGTCAGCGGTTGAGGATCTCCACTGCGCTCAGTTGCGACCCCAAGGTACTGCTCGCCGACGAACCGACGACGGCGCTGGACGTGACGATTCAAGCGCAGATTCTGGATTTGATCCGCGAGTTGCGCGACGAGCGGGGCATGGCGATTTTGTTCATCACGCACGACCTGGGCGTGATCGCCGAGATTGCCGATGATGTGGCTGTGATGTTCAACGGCAAACTGGTCGAATACAACACGATCCTAGAAATCTTTACCAACGCCCAACACCCCTACACCAAGGGGCTGCTCGCCTGCCGGCCGAAATTGGACTCGACCTTCCGGCGGTTGCCGACCGTCTCGGACTTCATGAAGACCAAACAGGTCGGCGACGAAGTCGAAGTGGTCGAAAAGGTCGTGGACGAGGCACGGATGCAGGAATTGGTTACCAAAGGCCGCGGGCGGCTATTGCATCCCAAGGCGGAACTCAAATCGATGGGGCATCCTTGGGAACAGGGGCACCACGAAGCTGACACGACCACCGTTCCCGACGGGCAGACGCCGGTGCTTCACGTGGAGGATCTGAAGGTCTATTTCCCGATCAAACGGGGCGTGTTTTCGCGCACGGTAGACCACGTCCGCGCCGTCGACGGCATTAGCTTTAACGTTTACAAAGGGCAAACGCTGGGGCTGGTGGGGGAATCGGGTTGTGGAAAAACAACGACCGGCCGGGCCATCTTGCGACTCGTGCAACCGACTTCGGGGACGGTCGTATTCGAGGGGATTGACGCGACCACTGCCAGCGGGGCAGAACTGCGAGCGATGCGGCGGCGGATTCAGATCATCTTTCAGGACCCGTACGGATCGCTGAATCCCCGCATGACGATCGAGTCCGCTTTAACGGAACCGATGAAGGTGCACAAGCTAGGCCGTTCCCGCAAGGACCGCCGCGCCCGCGCCGCCTCGCTGTTGGAGGAAGTGGGACTGAAGGGGGATTTTCTCGGCCGTTATCCGCACGAATTCTCCGGCGGCCAACGGCAGAGAATTTGCATCGCACGCGCGCTGGCGGTGGAACCGGAATTCATCATCTGCGACGAATCGGTCTCCGCCCTGGACGTGTCGGTCCAGGCCCAAGTGCTAAATTTGCTGAAGGACCTGCAGGAACAACACGGGCTGACGTACATCTTCATCAGCCATGACCTGAGCGTGGTGAAGTTCATGTCCGACATGATGGCGGTGATGAATGAGGGAAAAATCGTCGAGTTCGGTCCGTCGGAGAACATCTACGCCAATCCGGTCGAGGATTACACCAAACGGCTGATCGAAGCGATTCCCAAGGACACGATCGAAAACATCGAACGCCGCCAACAGGACCGCCGCGAAGCCCAGAAAAAACGGCAGGCGGGATGAGTGTTTTTCACCGCAGAGGACGCGGAGAGGCGCGGAGAATTCTCGGCGAATGTCAAATAGCGGCTTCGTGACGTGCTGGGCGTGGGTTAGGATTTTGAAGCTTATTTTCTGGCGCCCGTCCTAGTCCCGCTTTTTTCTCTGCGTCCTCCGCGGTAAAGCTTTTTCGCGTCGGCGCAGCGAGTCCGTCCACCGCTTTTGGCCGGCCCGGTCTCTTTTCAGTCGCTGTAATCTCAGTAAGATGTAGCGCTTGATCGCACGTTTGATTCTACATTGCAAAAGAAACTCATGGATTACACCGTCATCATCGGGCTGGAAGTGCACGTGCAATTGCTCACCCAGAGCAAGATCTTTTGCGGGTGCGCGAACAAATTCAATCCGGATCATCCCAACACGCAAACCTGCCCGGTCTGTCTGGGATTGCCGGGATCGCTGCCGGTGATGAATCAGGAGGCGTTTCGCCTGGCGGTCAAAACCGGCATGGCGCTCAACTGCGACATTCCGCCATTCACGAAGTGGGACCGCAAGCAGTACTACTACCCCGACCTGCCCAAGAACTATCAAATCAGCCAATACGACCTGCCGTTCAGCCAAGACGGGTGGCTGGAAGTGGCGGTTGATCCGGAGCAGGACGAACCCCGCAAGATCCATCTCATCCGCGCGCATCTGGAAGAAGACGCCGGCAAGAACATGCACGATGAATCGGGTGGCGGAGCGGACAGCCTCGTCGACCTAAATCGCACGGGCACGCCGCTGTTGGAAATCGTCTCCGAACCGGACATCCGCTCGGCGGCGGAGGCCAAGGCGTATTTGCAGGAATTGAAGCTGCTATTGAATTACCTGGAGGTCTCCGACTGCAACATGCAGGAGGGGAGCCTCCGCTGCGACGCTAACATCAACCTGCATATCCACCAGGACGGAAAGAACATTCCCACGCCGATCGTCGAGGTCAAAAACCTCAACAGTTTTCGGGGCGTGGAAATGGCGATCGACTACGAAATCGGCCGCCAACTCAAGGAGTGGGAGTCAACGGGCAAGAAACTGGGCGAGGTGGCCAAAGAGACCCGCGGCTGGGATGCCGACCGGCAAATGACGTTCGCACAGCGAGGCAAGGAAGAGGCATCCGACTATCGCTATTTCCCCGATCCCGACCTGGTGCCGGTGACGGTCAGCGAAGAGTTTTTGGAAGAAATCCGCAACGACACCTGCGAATTCCCCGCCGACCGCCGGGCGCGATTTCGCGAAGCCTACAATCTGTCGCACTACGACGCGGCAGTCATCGTCGACCAGGGCCGCGCCTTTGCGGACTATTTTGAGGACGTCGCCAAACATTGTGACGACGGCAAACAGGCGGCGAACTGGGTCACGCAGGATGTACTGCGGGAACTCAACGAGCGTCAGATCGGCATTGAGGCCTTTCCGATTCATTCCTCCGTGTTGGGCGATGTCCTCAGCCGGATCGTCAAGAAGGAGATTACGACCAAAAGCGGCCGGGAACTGTTCGCCGAGCTTTTGACCGAAGATGAAGAAATTATCACAACAGGCCGCATACACGAGATTATTGTCCGGGATAACTTAGGTTTGGTCGACAACGTTTCCCAATTGGAGACGGTGATCGCTCAAGCTATTGCTTCGAACCCCAAAGCGGCCGAGGATCTCCGCGGCGGCAAACAAGCCGCTGCCGGCCCGCTGATCGGCCAGGTGATGAAAGAGGTCAAAGGGGCCGATCCGAAGGTCGTGCGGCAGATGATCATTGATGCGGTGCAGGAGTAAGGCTTGAGGCCTGAGGGGACAGGCTTGAGGAGGGCGGGGCAGGCCGTAACGTAAATTGCATGCTTCTCTTTCGGTGAACGTTTTGTGCTCCGCAGGCAAACATGATCGAGCGATGGCGGCGATTCGGGCGAGTGGATTGTTGGACGCTCTCGCCGATTTTCAACCGATCGTCGTTAGCACGATTCTTGTCGGGCTGGATATCGACGGAAGCGACATTGACGTTGCGTGCTGCTATGCGGATCGAGACACGTTTGCTGCAAGCACCGACCGATTGGTACGCGGATTTGCAAATGCGTCGTGCGAAGCACGCAGCGACCATGTGGTGGCTCGCTTTGATTTCCACGAGTTTCAGTTCGAGATTTACGGTTCTCCGATTCCGATCGATGAACAATTCGGCGTCCGGCATTTTCGCGTGATGCAGCGGCTGGTCGACATCGGGGGCCTACCGTTTCAGGATCAAGTCCGTCGCTTGAAGCAGCAAGGATTAAAGACCGAACCGGCGATAGCTGCGGTGTTGCAGCTCAAGGGTGATCCGTACTTGGCGGCGGCTGAGTTGGATCGCTTGGCGGATGATGAGTTGATGTTGTTACTACAAAGAGCGTAGAGCCAGTTTCAAAACCCGGTTGTGCCTGTTCGTGAAACTGTCATACAAGTGTGGGTGTGACGCGTCAGAGGGTTTTGAAACCAGTTGTCGTGAAAGTCTGACCAGCAGCC